>NZ_BAAJYS010000641.1:0-1374 GCF_057543315.1 Acidovorax sp. KPB24-07 | reverse complement strand
CAGGTCCGCCGCGGCGCCCCGCCATTCCCACGCCTGCGTGCCGGGCGGCTGCACGTAGTCGCCCGGGTCGTGCCAGTCGCCGGCGGCCAGGTGCTCGCGCACCTTGAGCACGCTGAACATGCCGCCCATCTCCAGCGGGCCGTAGGGGCCGGTGCCGGTCATCATGGGCAGGGTGTTCTCGGGCAGCGGCATCTCCATGGCGCCCATGTCGGCCATGCCGCGCTCGCCCATCACCATGTAGTCGGGCACGATCTTCTGGATCTTCGCCACCAGCCCCCGGTGGTCCACGCCGATCATGGTGGGCACGTCGTGGCCCATGGCGCCCATGGTGTGGTGGCTCTTGTGGCAGTGCACGGCCCAGTCGCCGGGCTCGTCGGCGACGAACTCGATCTGCCGCATCTGGCCGACGGCGATGTCGGTGGTCACCTCGGGCCAGCGGGCGCCGGGGGGCACCGCGCCGCCGTCGGTGCCGGTCACCTCGAACTCGTGGCCGTGGATGTGGATGGGGTGGTTGGTCATGGTGAGGTTACCCACGCGCACCCGCACCCGCTCGCCGCGCCGCGCCACCAGCGGGTCGATGCCCGGGAACACGCGGCTGTTCCAGGCCCAGATGTTGAAGTCGGTCATCTCGTTCACGCGCGGCGTGCGCGTGCCGGCCTCCACGGCGAAGGCGTTGAGCAAAAAGGCGTAGTCGCGGTCGGCCGTGGCGATGAGCGGGTGGCGCCCGCGCGCATCCAGCCGCGGGTGGGTGATCCACAGGCCCATCAGCCCCATGGCCATCTGCGTCATCTCGTCGGCATGCGGGTGGTACATGAAGGTGCCCGGGCGCCGCGCGGTGAACTCGTACACGAAGGTCTTGCCCGCGGGAATCGCCGGCTGGTTCAGGCCCGAGACGCCGTCCATCCCGTTGGGCAGGCGCTGGCCGTGCCAGTGGACGCTGGTGTGCTCGGGCAGGCGGTTGGTGACGAAGATGCGCACGCGGTCGCCCTCGACCACCTCGATCGTCGGCCCGGGGCTCTGCCCGTTGTAGCCCCACAGGTGGGCCACGAAGCCGGGCGCGAACTCGCGCACCACGGGCTCGGCGACCAGGTGGAATTCCTTCACGCCGGCGTTCATGCGCCAGGGCAGGCTCCAGCCGTTCAGGGTGACCACGGGGCGGAACGGGCGCCCGGTGGGCGGCGCCGGCGGCACGGCGGTGTCGGCCGATCCGTGCTGGGGGATTTCGGGCAGCGCGGCCAGGGCGGCGCGGCCCACGGAGGCGGCGGCCACGGCAGTGGCGGCGCCGGAGAAGAAGTGGCGGCGTTTCATGTCAGTGGCCTTGGGATTCGGGGTTGGCGGCGCGGCCGGCGGCGGCATCGGGCAGGGCGGCGGATA
>NZ_BAAJYS010000640.1:0-1378 GCF_057543315.1 Acidovorax sp. KPB24-07 | reverse complement strand
CGTGGCCGCCGGCGGTGCGCAGGGCACCTGGCCCACCCTGCTGGTGCTGCTGCCCCACGCCGCGGCCCGCGAGGCCGCGCTGGAGGCCCTGTGGGGTGCCGGCCTGGGCGTGGGCGTGCCTTTCGTGCACGTGCTGCCCGACTACGGGCGCTACGCCCACCTCGTTTCGGCGGAAGACCGCGCGGCAGGGCTGCCCCAGGCCCGGCGATTCGCCACGCAGGTGCTGTCCATCAGCAACAGCCCCTGGCTGGACGACGCGGGCTTCGAGCGGGTTTGCGCCACGCTGGCGCAGGCGGTGCGGACTCAGCCCCGCGCGCCGTTCAATCCGCCGCCATCGCCAGCTGCCCCAGCAGCACCCGATTGAACGCAGCCTGCTGCGCCTGCCACTGCGGCAGCGCCGCGTCGGCCTGGGCCGTGTCCTGCCCGTCGCCCGCACTGAGCCACCGCTTCCACGCCGTGCGGTAGCGGTGCACGGACACCTCGCCCGTCACGTCGCTGCCCACGAGCTGCCCGCGCAGCGCGGAGATCAGGGCAGCGCCGTGGTGCGCGCCCAAGACGCCCTGGTCCCAGTTGGTGCGCACGACCGAGGGCGAGAACGCGTCCTTGTCGATGCTGAGGTAGGTGGGCTGGCGGTGGGCCGAGAGCACGCGGTACAGCGTGGCGGCGAGCGCGTCGGCATCGGGCAGGCTGCGAAACCGCGCCTGCAGGCCCAACCAGCGCGCCCAGCGCGTATCCACCCCCACGCTCCAGTAGGTGAGCCGGCCGGCCCGCAACGGCGCGAGGTAGTTCTCCCACGCGTGGCGCAGGCCGATGTCGCCCGAGGTGATGCCGACCACGTGCACGTGCGACACCTGCGGCATCATCGCCACGCGGCGCACCCACGAGCCGCAGTGCACGCCGAACGGAAAGCGCATGTTGTCCGGGTGGTTGTCCAGCACCACCACGCGCAGGGGCCGCGCGGCGGTGTGCCCGCGCGCGGCGATGCAGCGGGCGATCAGCGGCCAGCTCAGGTGGTGGAAATCGCCACTGCCCATGAAGACCGGGCCGTGGCGGTCGAAGGCCTGCAGCCGGGCGTCGAGCAGGCCGCCGAAGGCCCGGATGCGGGCCAGGCCGCAGCCGAACCGCAGCGCCTCGTGCCAGTCCTGCGCCAGATCGATGCGCCGCTCGTCCGGCAGCGCCCCGACGGCGCCGTCGAGGTCGAGCACGACCGGTGGCCAGTCGGCCGGTCTCATGCGGCCTCCGCGCGGTCGCGCCACTGCCGGTCGCTCTCGAAGCGCCCGGCGAACCGCCGCGCCAGCGCGCGCAGCACGGGCTGGCGCACGTACACCGCGTGGCGCGTGAAGGTGAAGCGCGCGCCCAGGCTGCGCTTGACCTCCGG
>NZ_BAAJYS010000639.1:0-1381 GCF_057543315.1 Acidovorax sp. KPB24-07 | reverse complement strand
AGCCAAATCGGCCTCCAGCGCAATATTTTCTAAGGCATCATGCTCTGATTTCGATAGCAAATCGTCCGGTGTCACCACAGATGCCTCCAGAGCGCGATCACCACCAGCGTGCAGAAGGCCGCCACCAGGTCGTCGAACACGATGCCCCAGCCGCCGCGCCAGCCGAAGCCCTTGAACAAACTGTCGGCCCAGGCCACGGGGCCGGGCTTGGCGGCGTCGAAGAAGCGGAACAGCGCGAACGCCGCGCACTGCCCCCAGAAGCCCATGGGCATGGCCAGCCACAGCACGAGCCAGAAGGCGATCACCTCGTCCCACACGATGCTGCCGGGGTCGGCCACGCCCATGTGGCGCGCGGTGGTGGTGCAGGCCCACCAGCCGACGAGCGTGCCGGCCAGGATCAGCACGCCGAAATGCAGGGGCGCGAGCCACTGCTGCAGCACCAGATAGGCCAGCCACGCCCACAGCGTGCCCACGGTGCCGGGTGCCTTGGGCGACAGGCCGGCGCCGAAGCCCAGGGCGATCCAGTGCGCCGGGTGCGACCGCATGAAGGCGGCGGTCGCGCGGCGCGGTGCGGCGGCGGGCATGGCAGGGCCGAAGGGGGCGGCGTTCATTCCCGCTCCCTCAGCGCGATCTCTTTCGGGTAGCGCACGGTGTGCGTGGCCGTGAAGCGCGCGGTGGCGCCAGCGGCCAGCGGCTGCTGCCAGGCGATGGTGCCGGGCGTGCGGTTCCAGGCCGTGTCCTGCGGCGCGGGGGTGTAGCGGGATTCGACCTCGATCTTCTCGTTGCGCGAGACCGGCGCTGCGTCCAGCACCTGCAGCGCGATGGGCCGGGCGTGGCGGTTTTCCACGCGGTAGGCGCGATCGGTGCGGCGTTCGGTGCGCCCGCCGGTGAAGCCGGCGCTGCCGGTGGTCTCCTGCGGCGGCTCGGCCTGCACGATCACCTGGTCGTCGGCCCCGAACCACAGGGTGGCCCTGCCGCCGGCCGTGGCGTCCTGCGCAAAATCCAGCGTGTCGTTGCCGATGAAGGCGCCGTCGCGGTACAGCCCCACGGGCCCCGCGGGCCAGGCGCCCGGCGGCGGCGCGATTTCGGCCACGAGATAGGCCGTCTCCTGCCGGGCCGGCACGGCGCGCGTGAGCAGCGTGGCAGCCGCGTTGTGCGTGCCCAGGGCCAGCGTGGTGCGCTGGCCGTTGGAGGGCACGGTGATGCGCTGGGGCACGGCGAACTGCGTGGCGTAGGTGCCGGCGAACGCGGTGACGTCGAAGCTGGGCGGCTCGGCTTCCTCGGCCACGCTGGCCGGCGCGGCCATCGCAGCGGGTGCGCCGGTGCGGGCAGGCGGGCCATGGCCATCTGCGGCTGCGGGGGCGGCGCCACATCGAGGGTC
>NZ_BAAJYS010000638.1:0-1383 GCF_057543315.1 Acidovorax sp. KPB24-07 | reverse complement strand
CGCCGCGGCTGGCGCATCGCCGCCTGGACCCTCGCCGCGCTGCTGGCCCTGGTCGCCCTCGTCCTCGGTGCGGCCTGGTGGTGGGCCGGCGGCCAGGCCTCGCTGGCTACCACGCTGGACCGCGCGGCACGCTACCTTCCCGCCGACCAGCAACTCGAAACCCGCGACGTGACTGGTTCACTGCGCGCCGGCGGCCACATCGGCTGGCTGCGCTGGAGCAGCCCCACGCTGGCGGTGGAAGTCAACGATGCGCGCATTGCCTGGCAGCTGGCGCCCTTGCTACAGCGCCAGCTCACGCTGGGCGAAGTGCATGCGGCCGAGGTCAAGATCATCCCGCAGGGCCCGCCCCGCACCGAACCCGACACGCCGCCACAGCCGCTGCAATCGCTGGAACTGCCGCTGCGCATCGACCTGCCGTTCCGCGTGGACACCATCACCTGGGCCGCGCCCAGCCCGGTCACCGCGCAGGGGCTGGCGGGCCACTACCGCTACGACGGCACCCACCACCGGCTGGCGCTGGACAGCGTGGCCTTCGCCCAGGGCCACTATTTCGGCCAGGCCACCGTGCAGGCCCAGGCGCCGATGGCGCTGGAGCTGAAGGCCGACGGCACCGTGCGCACGGCATCGCCGGGCGGCGGCGACGACATCGAAGCCAAGGCCCATGCCGAGGCCAGAGGCACGTTGGCCACCGCAGCCGCACGGCTGCAGATCACCGCCCAATTGCAGGCACAGGCCGCCGAGCCATTGACAGCGGCTCCGCCGACAGCGCAAGCCTCGCGTCCCGCCCCCGGCCCATCCGCCAAACCCGGCAAGCCAGCGGCCCGACCCGCGAAACCCGCCGAGCCGATGCGTGCCGACGTGCAGGCCGAGATCGCACCCTGGGCTGCGCAGCCGGTGCTGCAGGCGCGCGCCGACGTCGAATCCCTGGATCTGGCCGCCCTGTGGCCGCAAGCTCCCGTGACCTCGCTGAGCGGGCAGTTGCGCGTGGACCCGGCCGCTGCTGCCGCACCCGGTGCCACCGCCGCAGGCTGGGCCATCGGTGCCCAGTTGCGCAACGCCGTGCCGGGCCCGTGGGACCAGCGCCGGCTGCCCCTGGAAAGCATCGATGCCCAGGCCGCCTTCGACGGCACGCAGTGGACCGTGCCCGACGCCACTGCGCGCATCGGCAACGGCAGCGTGGCGCTGCAGGGCCGCTTCACCCCCGCCACGCGCGCCATGGAAGGCCGTGCCGAAGTGCGAGGCCTGCGCCCCAGCGCCCTCTACAGCACCCTGGACTCCACCCCCGTCGCCGGGCAGGCGCAGGCCCGCAGCGAAGGCGGCGACGGCGAACCGCTGGTGCGCTTTTCCGCCGACCTGCGTGCCACCGGTGCCGCGGCACCCCCG
>NZ_BAAJYS010000637.1:0-1398 GCF_057543315.1 Acidovorax sp. KPB24-07 | reverse complement strand
CCGCCACGCCCCGCGCGCAACGCCGGGTGAATGCCGAGCGCGCCGTGCGCCACCTGGGCCGCAGCACCGTGCGCGCCAGCATCCTGCGCATTCCCGGTATCTATGCGCCCGACCGCGAAGGCGGCACGCCCGAAGCCCGCCTGCGCCGTGGTACCCCGGTGCTGCTGCCCGAGGACGACGTCTACACCAACCACATCCATGCCGACGACCTGGCCCGCGCCTGCGTGGCGGCCCTGTGGCGCGGCCAGCCGCAGCGCGTGTACCACGTGAGCGATGCGAGCGACCTGAAGATGGGCGACTACTTCGATCTGGCCGCCGACCTGTACGGTTTGCCGCGCCCGCCGCGCATCGCGCGCAGCGATGCGAAGGCGCAGTTGCCCGCGCCGCAACTGAGCTTCATGGGCGAGTCGCGCCGGCTGGATGCCACGCGGCTGCGCAAGGAACTGCGCGTGGTGCTTCGCTACCCGACCGTGGCCCAGGGCCTGCGCGCAACCTGACACGCCCACCCGCACGCATCAGCGCGGGTGGACGTTTCCTTGCTGGTCGTAGCAGCGGAACACGTTGCAGTGCGAAATCGGCGCGGAGGGCACCGGGAGCGCCGGCTGGACCACCACCGGGCGCCGGGGCGGCAGCACCACGACGGCGGGGGGCGCGTAGTAGTCGCCACTGCCGCCGCTGTAATTGCGTGACCGTTCGACTTCCGCATAGCCCTGCGGGCCGAGGCAGTCGAGGTCCATCTGGCGCTGGGCGGCCGTCAGGCGGGCCTGGCCGTCGTAATTGCCCCCGCCCGATTCGCTGGCCACCCGGTCGAGGTTGCGGCGCGAGCGGGCGCATTCGGGGGAGCGGGACGGATCGGCCGGGACTCGGGCGGAGGCGCGCTCGCGTTCCTGGCGTGCCTCCTGCTGGGCTTCCTGGCGCTCGATCTGCTGGCGCTGCTGCTTGAGCTGCAACGCCTGCAGGGCCTGGGCCCGCTCCTCCTCGATTTCCTCGCGGCTCTTGCGGGCTTCGACCTCGCGCGCGGCCGTGCCCTTCTCGCACGCTCCGTCGGTGTAGGTGACCTTGCCGGAGGCGGGGTCGGTGCAGCGCATCACCTGGGCATGGGTAACGAAGGGGGCCGCAGCGCACGCCGCCACCGCCAGCGCGGCGCCGAGGCGCCATGCGGCAGAGCGAGGGGCTAGGAAGACAGGGCGCTGGATCATGGCCGTTTCCTATGGGCGATCGGTCGGTTCAGGTCGGTGGAGCCGGGCGGTCAAGGCCGGTTCTGGGGATTTTGCTCCAGGCGCCAACCCGGTGCCGGCCGCTGGTCTTGCGCGCCCGGCGGGCGGCGGTCTTCGCCGCGCTGGCGGTCGGCCTGTTCGCGGCGCTGCCGGTCTAGCTCGGCGCGCTGGCGGTCCATCT
>NZ_BAAJYS010000636.1:0-1401 GCF_057543315.1 Acidovorax sp. KPB24-07 | reverse complement strand
TGGCCACGAGGCCCGTGGCGGCCGCCGCCAGGCCTGCGCTGGCGGTCGCGAGGCGCCAGGTGCGGCGGCGGTGGAAGGCTTTCAGGAAACGCATCGCGGGATCAGGGTTGCACGAGGGTCAGCCGGGTGATGCCGATGGCGTTGGCGGCGGCGACCAGGTCCTTGGACTGGGCGCTCAGGCTGTCGATGGTTTTCTGGATGCGCTGGCGGCCCGGCGCGTCCTTCTCGCCGATGATCTCGCGGTCGAACGGCGCCTGGATGGCCTCGGCCGCCTTCACCGACGCGGCGATCTGCTGCGTGGTCTTCTCGGCCAGAGCCGCGTCCTTGGCGGCCACGAGGTCGCGCAGCGAGGGGCCCTGCACCTGGCTGCCGTCGGCGCGCCGGTACTGGCCCAGCCACACGTTCTGGATGCCCTGGGCATTGGTCACCGCGTCGCGGTGCGTGTTGTCGGAAAAGCAGGAGTGCTCGTCTTCCTGGTCCTGGCTGTTGAGCGCGACCTCCAGCCGCTCGCCGGCCAGTTCGCCGCGCGAGAGCGAGCCCAGGCCCACCAGCATCTTGCGCACCGATTCCTGCCCGCCCTTGGCGAACTTGGCGCGGTAGTTGTTCTTGGCCTTGGGGTCCCAGGCCTTGACGAGGAAGGTGAGGTCGTCGATCAGCAGGTCGGTGACCACTGTCAGGTACTGGCGGCGGCGGTCGGCGTTCTTGCCCTTGCCATCGACGAAGTCCTCGAAGTTGCGGTCGCCCGGGCCGGTGTCCGAGAGGTCCTGGCCCCACAGGAAGAACTCGATGGCGTGCCAGCCGGTGGCGATGTTCTCCTCGCCGCCGCGCTCGTTCTGCGCGGCGAGGTTCTTCTTGGTGATGGCGAATTGGCGGTTGTTCACCAGGCCGGCGTCGGGCTTGCCTTCGACGCTGTCCACGTACGACTCGTCCATGGGCCAGGCGTTGATCTGGCCTTCGGGGCCCTTGTCATCGTCGATCGGGCCGCCGTAGAAGCGGAACGCCTCGGTCTGGCCATAGAACTCGCGCGCGGCCAGCCAGGTCTTGCGGGCCTCGGCCAGCGTCTCCACCGACGGCTTGGCCGTGAAGGCCTTGATGGCGGCCTGCATGGCCTTGGCTGCGTTCAGCGTGTCTTCGTAATTGGCGTGCACCAGCGTGGCGTAGTGGGCAGCCACGGCATTGGCGGTTGCGGGCTGGGAGGCCTGGACGGCGGTGCCTTGTGCCTGGGCCACGCCCACGGCGCCGAGCGGACTGGCGGCCAGCAGGGCGGCGAGGGCGGCGGTTCTGAACAAGGGGGTCGTCATGGGCATCTCCAGGTTGGGTAAAAACGGACCGGGCGGACGCTTTCCGGCCTGCCGGAGGCAGGGCGCCGGGCCGCGTGCCGCCGGGCTCGGGCCGGGGGCA
>NZ_BAAJYS010000635.1:0-1405 GCF_057543315.1 Acidovorax sp. KPB24-07 | reverse complement strand
GGCCGGCCCGTCGGCAGGGGGCCGCCGCGGCGGCCGGCCCCGCCGCCGTCAGCAGCGCCAGCAGCGACACGAGGGCCAGCAAGGCCAGGCGCCCGGCCCGGCATGCGGTTTCATTCATGGGGGATCCGATCGGACGTGGGAATGCGGCAGGTCTGCCATGTGCGACTCTACGCACCCCGGGCAAAACAGTACAGATTCAGTTTGCCGCTAAAAATACGGATCAGTTGCATGCCGTCCACGCCGCCACGGTCCATCCACCACCCCTCCCCGGTCCGCTCCCGTCCATGAAACGCTACGAACGCCACGCCGACGCCCTCGCCCAGTTGATCCACAGCGGCGCCCTGCGCGCGGGCGATCGCATGCCCTCGGTGCGGGAAACCAGCCGGGCCCGGGGCATCAGCCCATCGACCGTGTTCGCGGCCTACGACCTGCTGGAAGCGCAGGGCCTGGTGCATGCGCGGCCGCGCTCGGGCTACTACGTGAGCCACCGGCAGCCGTCCGCCACGGACCGCGTCCCGGCCGAGCCCCAGCCTTCGGCGCCGCACGACGGCTCGCGCGGCGTGGAGATCAGCGACTTGGTGTTCGACGTGCTGGGATCGGCGCGCGACCCGCACCTGGTGCCGCTCGGGTCGGCGTTTCCGGGCCCTGAACTCTTTCCGCTGGCGCGGCTGGCGCGCTGCCTGTCCAGCGGCATGCGCCGGCTGGACCCGGCCGCCATCGTGCAGCACCTGGCGCCAGGCGACGAGCGGCTGCGCCAGCAGATCGCGCTGCGCTACGGCCTGCACGGCATGGCGGTGGATGCGGCCGAGATCGTGACCACCAACGGCGCGATGGAGGCGCTCAACCTGTGCCTGGAGGCCATCACGCAGCCGGGCGACATCGTGGTGCTGGAGTCGCCCACCTTCTACGCGGCGCTGCAGGCGCTGGAGCGGCTGCGGCTGCGCGCGGTGGAGATCACCACCCACCCGCGCGAAGGCATCGACCTGGGCGCCCTGGAACGCGCGCTGCGCGCGCACCCCGTCAAGGCCTGCTGGCTGATGCCCACGTTCCAGAACCCGCTGGGCAGCACCCTGCCCGAGGAGCGCAAGGAGGCGCTGGTGGCGCTGCTGGCCCGCCACGGCGTGCCGCTGATCGAGGACGACGTGTATGGCGAACTGCACTTCGCCCCGCGCCGCCCGCCGCCGGCCAAGGCCTTCGACACCGGGGGCCAGGTGCTGCACTGCAGCTCGTTCAGCAAATGCCTGGCGCCCGGCTACCGCGTGGGCTGGGTGGCCGCGGGCCGCTTTGCCGGCGCGGTGCAGCGGTTGAAGCTGATGACCACGCTCTCGACCGCCACGCCGTCGCAGCAGGCGCTGTCGGAATACCTGGACCAGGGCGGCTACGACCGGCACCTGCGCCAGCTGCG
>NZ_BAAJYS010000634.1:0-1419 GCF_057543315.1 Acidovorax sp. KPB24-07 | reverse complement strand
GGCAACGACCTGCAGGCGCTGCTGCAGGGCATCGCCCAGGGCGAGGGGCGCACCGCCGCGGCCGAGCTGCCCGCACGCCAGCGTGCGCTGCTGGGCGCGCTGCAGACGGCGTGGGTGCAGGGCACGGCGCAGCTCGACCGCCTGCTCTACGCCCGGGTGGACGACCTCTTCGCGCGCATGTGGCTGCACCTGGGCACGGCCGTGCTGCTGCTGGGCTGCATCCTGAGCCTGGTCACGCTGGTGGCGCGGCAGATCGCCAAGCCCCTGCAGCAGCTGGCCCGTGTGGCCGACGAGGTGCGCCGCAGCGGCGACCACACCCTGCGCGCGCACTGGATCAGCCGCGACGAGATCGGCCGGCTGGTGACGGCCTTCAACGGCATGCTGGCGCAGCTCGACCGCGAGCGCGTGCTGCAGCAGGAGCTGGCCGCCAGCGCGCGCGCCGCCGAGGCCCAGCGCGAGCTGGTGGAGGCGCTGCCCATTCCGATGGTGGTCACCTCGGTGCCCGAGCACGAGGTGCTGCACGCCAACGCCCCGGCCGGCCTGTGGCTGAACGGCACCACGCTGGACCCCTGGCGCACGGGCATGGAGCCGGGCGTGCGCGCACGCTTTTTCCAGCGCCTGGCCGACCAGGGCGTGGTGGACGAGTTCGAGGTGCGCTGGAAGGGCAGCGCCGAGCCGCTGTGGGCCGTGCTGTCGGCCCGGCGCCTGCACTTCCAGGGGCGCGATGCCATGCTGACCGCCTTCACGCCCATCAACGTGCTCAAGGTGATGGAGCAGCGGCTGGAGCTGTGGGCCAAGGTGTTCGAGGCCTCGTCCGAGGGCATCATCATCATGGCGGCGGACCAGAAGATCCTGAGCGTGAACAAGGCGTTCTGCCGCAGCACGCACTACGACTTCTACGAGGTGATCGGCGAGAACCTGGGCTTCCTGCTGGAGGAGCCGGGCGAGCCGCCGCTGGGCGCGCGCATCGCCCGCACGCTGCTGGACAAGGAGTCCTGGCAGGGCGAGGTGCGGTTCCGGCGCCGCTCGGGCGAGACCTACCCGGCCTGGCTGATGGTGTCGGCGGTGCGCGAGGGCGGCAAGGGCGGCGCCGTGGCCAACCACATCGGCATCGCCATCGACATCACCGACCGCAAGCGCAACGAGGAGCGCATCCAGTTCCTGGCCCACCACGACGTGCTCACCGAGCTGCCCAACCGCTCGCTGTGCGTGCAGCGGCTGCAGGCGGCCATCGCGCATGCCGCCATCACGGGCGAGCGTGTGGCGGTGCTGTTCATCGACCTGGACCGCTTCAAGTCCATCAACGACACGCTGGGCCACCACATCGGCGACGGGCTGCTGCGCTCGGTGGCGGCGCGGCTGCTGCAGGCCGTGCGCACGCACGACACCGTGAGCCGCCTGGGCGGCGACGAGTTCGTG
>NZ_BAAJYS010000633.1:0-1425 GCF_057543315.1 Acidovorax sp. KPB24-07 | reverse complement strand
CGACCCGCGCAACGCGGGCATCGCCGACATCGCGCTCGCTCCGCGCGACGCGGCGGGCCGCGTCACCGCCGTGGCCGACGTGGTGATCCTGCAGCCCGAGCGCCCCAACGGCACCTTGCTGGTCGAGGTGCCCAACCGGGGCCGCAAGCTCATCGGCCCGGCGTACGACGACGCACCCGCCACCTATGGCCGCCTGCAGCAGGCGGCCGATGCCGGCGCCGGCTTCCTGCTGGCGCAGGGCTACACGCTGGCCTGGATCGGCTGGCAGGGCGACCTGCCCGTCTCGGGCGGCAGCAAAGGCGCAGCGCTGCTGGGCCTGAACGTGCCCGTGCTGGCCGGCGTGACCGGTCCCTCGCGCGATGAATGGGTGTTCACGCCCAGGCAGGCCGAGGCCGTGCAGACCGTCAAGCTCGCCTACCCGGCGGCCACGCGCGAAGGCGCGCGCCTCACGGTGCGCCCGCGCGCGCAGGACGAGCGCACGCAGCCCGCGGGCCTGGCCTTTCGCTTCGTGGACGACCAGACGCTGGAAATCACCCGCCCTGCCCGCCAGCCGGCCGACGCCATCTACGAGTTCACCTACACCGCGCGCGACCCGCAGGTGATGGGCCTGGGTCTGGCCGCGCTGCGCGACGTGGCCCACTACCTGCGCCACGACGGCAGCGCCGCCAACCCGCTCGCCCACGGCGGCCAGCCGCAGATGCGGCACCTGCTGGGCACCGGCATCTCGCAGTCGGGCCGGGTGCTGCGCGACTTCGTCTACCTGGGCTTCAACGAATCGGCCGACCACCGGCCCGTGTACGACGGCCTGCTGCTGCAGATCCCCGGCGGGCGCCGCAGCTTCACGAGCGCGCGCTTCGGCCAGCCCGCGCGCAACCCGGGCCCCAACACCGACCACCTGTACCCGGTGGACCAGTTCCCCATGGCCTACGAAGCCAGCACCGATCCGCAGACCGGCCGCACCGATGGCCTGCTGCAGCGCTGCCGTGCCACGGCAAGCTGCCCGCGCATCATGCAGGTGGACTCCGAATACGAAATGTGGGCCTCGCACGCGAGCCAGAGCGTGACCGATGCGCGCGGCCACCACCTGGGCTTGCCGCCCGAGGTGCGCGCCTATCTGGTCGCCGGCACCCAGCACTTCGCCGCGGCCGACGCCGTGGCCAAGCCCCAGCCCGGCTGCCGCCTGCCCACCTCGCCCATCTACCCCGGCCCGCTGATGCGCGCGCTGCTGGCCGGCATGAACGACTGGGTGGCCAGCGGCGCCGAGCCGCCCGCCAGCCGCTACCCGAGCGTGGCCGACGGCACCCTGGTGCGCGCGGGCGACCCGGGCAGTACCGCGGCATCGCCGCCCTGGGCTACCCGGGGCCATGCCGTGCCCTCGTTCCGTACCGATGCGGCCACCGGCCTGCCGCGCGTGCTGGCGAATAC
>NZ_BAAJYS010000632.1:0-1427 GCF_057543315.1 Acidovorax sp. KPB24-07 | reverse complement strand
TGATGGGCGGTCCAGCGGCACGGCGCGGCCAGCGGCTGCAGCCGGGCGATCGCGGCCTGCAGCAGCGCCACATCGGGGTGGGGCATGTCCAGCGCCACGCGCGTTTCCTCGGCCGTCAACACCGTGGCCCCCAGGGCCTGCAACTGCTCGCGCACATAGCGCACCTGCTCCGCCGTGGTGCCGCGGCGCCAGCCGCCCGCCACCTCGGGATCCGGCACGTTCAGGGCATCTTCCAGGCCCACCCGCACGCCGTCGAGGCCCAGGGCCACAGCCAGGCGCGGCAGCAGCACGATCATCGGGCCGGGCACGAGGGCGGACACCTTGGCGCCGGGGCACTCCGCGCGGATGCGCGCCACCACCGGCCGCAGCCGCGCCACCGCCTGGGCCAGGGCCTGTTCGAAGGCCTCTGCAGAGCCCTCTGCCAACAGGCGCAGGATGTCCTTGCGCTCTTGCACCGGCAACAGGGAGTCGTCCTGCACCCCGCCCTCGGGCAGGCGCCGGTGCTGGTCCACCCCCACCACCAGCATGAACAGCACCGGCCCACCCACCGAACGCAGGCCGGCCTGATAGGGCCCCAGAGCGCCGTCCAGGATCGCGCCGTTGAACACCTCCACCTCGGGCCGCACACCCCATTGCCGGCAGTGCGCGATCTGCGCCGCCAGGAAGGCCGGGGGGTTTTCATAGCCGCCCCCCGCCTGGAAGACCACCGGCCCGGGGCTGAAGGAGCCCATCTCCGGCGCGCGCTGCTGCGCACCATAGGCCCGCAGATGCACCCGGCGCACGGGGCTTTCGAAGTCGGCGGCGCCGCCCCGCACGCTGGTGGACAGGTTCAGGATGGCGGCAGGCGCCGCCTGGTGCAGGCGGGGCACGATCGCCGCGTACTGCGCTTCGTCGATGTGGTTGGCCTGCCGCCCCAGGCGCACCGGCACGGCCACCCCGGGCACGTGCACCGGGTGCTGGCCGCTGCAGTCCCGCGTGTGCAGGTGCACGATGGCGGCCCCCTCGCGCACGGCCGCCACGCTCTGCGCGACGATGGCTTCGGGTGCGATGGGCAAGTGCGGCGATGCGGTCCTGCCCGGATTCCAATGGCCTGCGCCGTGGTCGGCCCAGCCGCGCTCGCGCAGGGTGTCCAGCAGCTGCGGCGCCTCGGCCTGCAACGCGGCCACTAATGCGGGCGGCAGGTAGGTCTCGATCGTTTCCGCGCGCCATGCCAGATCGCCGGCGCCCGCCACGTCCCAACCCTGGGAGGTGAGCGTCAGCACCAGCTCGCGCGCCGTCTTCGCCGAGGCGATGCGGTGCAGGGCCACACCCGGCAGATGCCGGCGTGCCTCCACGTCGCCCAGGCGGCGGCCCGGCGCCTGGGGCCCGTCCGCCGCGCTGGCCACCTGCAGGGCGTCCAGGCTGTCGCAGATCCCCAGGCCGCCGGC
>NZ_BAAJYS010000631.1:0-1427 GCF_057543315.1 Acidovorax sp. KPB24-07 | reverse complement strand
GGTCAGCGCGGCGATCGCGGCCGCCGCCAGGCCGGTGCGGGCCGTGCGGGCGATGGCCGATGGGAAGTGGGGGCGGGGCGGCGAAGGGCATCGGTTGGCTCCGACAGGAGGGGTGACTCCGGGCCGGGTGTGCGGGCTCAAGCGGCAGGCGCCCGCACCGCGTTGCCCGCGTCGGCCCAGCCGAAGAAGCGGCAGATCTCGCTGCGGCGCGCCAGGGCGTCCGCGCGTCCGAGGGCCATGAGTTCGCGCGTGTAGCCGGCCTCGAACAGCAGGTAGCTGGCCAGCGCGGCGCCGCGCACGTCCTGCATGTTGGAGGTCACGCCCAGGCCGCCCAGCAGCGTGCGGATGGGGCGGGGCAGCTCGCCCACGTAGCGGGCGGCCACCGCATCCAGGCGCTGCGAAGGCGCGATCACCAGCAGTTCCAGCGGGCGCAAGGGGCTGTGCGCACGCACTTCGGGCGGGATGAGGGACAGCGTCTGGTTGATGCGCTGGGCGCGCTCCACATCCACCGACAGGGCATCCAGGAAGATGTTGGACAGCGTGTGCCCGGCGATCTGCGCGAGCGACGGGTAGGCCGGCGCGTCGCTGTGCAGCGCCTCGCCCGCCGGTTCGTGCATGCGGCCCGCGCCCACCACCAGGATGCGTTCGGCGCCCAGATGGATGGCCGGCGCGATCGGGGCGGACTGCCGCATCGATCCGTCGCCGAAGTATTCGGTGTGGCCGTCGATGCCCAGCGCCGTGGCGGGAAAGACGAACGGAATGGCCGACGACGCCAGCAGGTGGTCGTGCGTGATGCGGTCGCGCGTGGCCTTGCGCTGCGAGCGCACCCAGGGCTGCTGCGCCTGCGCGGCCTCGAAGAAGGTCACGTGCTCGCCGGAGCTGTAGCTGGAGGCGGTGATGGCCAGCGCCTGCAGGTGCCCCTGGCGGATCAGCCGGGGCAGCCGCACCAGCGGCACCAGTTGCGTGAGCAGGCCGGTGAGCGGCGAGTTGTCCAGCAGCGAGCGCGGCCGCATGCGCCGCCAGCGCGCCAGCAGCCAGCCCAGCGACATCAGGGTGAGCCAGCCCGCGCCGCTGCGCATCACGCTCAGCGAGTCGGCCCGGTACACCTGTTGCGCGTGGAAATTGCGCCACACGCGGGCGATGCGGCGCACGGCCCGGTCGAACTGGTCCGCCCCGCAGGCGAGGGCGGCCGCGTTGATGGCGCCGGCCGAGGTACCGGTGATGATCGGAAACGGGTTGGGTTCGCGCCCCGCGCCGCACGCCATGCGCAGGTCGGAGATCGCCTCCAGCACGCCCACCTGGTAGGCCGCGCGGGCCCCGCCGCCGGTCAGCACCAGGCCGATGGGGCGGGGCGAGACGGGTTTGGCGGCGGGGGCGGCGGCGGAAGAGGGCATGGCGGGCCTCGGCGGATGGGTGGTCGTACCCGG
>NZ_BAAJYS010000630.1:0-1427 GCF_057543315.1 Acidovorax sp. KPB24-07 | reverse complement strand
AGGCCGTCGCCGCCTGGTACCACGCGGCCGAGCCCGAGGAGCGCCGCGACATGTGGCTGCTGCTGTGCGAGCAGTTCGCGCCCGACGCCACGCGTTTCAAGTCGGCGCGCCAGCGCTACGAGGCGGCGGCCGGCACGGCCGAGGAGGCCCATGCCGAGATCCACCTGCGCCGCGCGCTGGTGTCGCCGCGCACGCGGCTGCTGCAGCGCTTTGCGGTGTTTCCGAACGGCATGCGCTTTCTGCTCGACCTGCGGGCCGAGCTGCTGCCGCAGCTCAAGGGCGACAAGCGGCTGCTCGCGCTCGATGCCGAGCTGGAGCAGCTGTTTTCCACCTGGTTCGACGTGGCGTTCCTGGAGCTGAAGCGCCTGTCGTGGGATTCGCCCGCCTCGCTGATCGAAAAGCTCATCAAGTACGAGGCGGTGCACGACATCCGCAGCTGGGCGGACCTGAAGAACCGGCTGGACAGCGACCGGCGCTGCTACGGCTTCTTCCACCCGCGCCTGCCCAACGAGCCGCTGATCTTCGTGGAGGTGGCGCTGGTGGCCGACCTGTCCAGCAGCATCACGCCGCTGCTGGACGAGGGCGCGGCGCCGTCCGACCTGTCGAAGGCGACCACGGCGATCTTCTACTCGATCAGCAACACGCAGACGGGGCTGCGCGGCGTGAGCTTCGGCGATTCGCTCATCAAGCACGTGGTGGAGACGCTGAACGCGGAGTTTCCGCGCCTGCGCACCTTCGCCACGCTGTCGCCGATCCCGGGATTCCGTTCGTGGCTGTCCAAGCACTGCGCCGCCGCGCTCGATGCGCTCGATGACAAGCGCCGTGCCGAGCTGGGCAAGGCCGTGGGGTTCGAGCCGCCCCAGGCCGCCCACGTGCTGGCCGCGGCCGACAAGGCGCTGGAGCTGCCCCCGAAATCGCCCGTGCGCCAGCTGCTGCTGCAGTGCGCCGCGCGCTACCTGGGGCGCGAGCTGCAAGAGGGCAAGCCGGTGGACCCGGTGGCGCGCTTTCACCTGGGCAACGGCGCGCGCGTGGAGCGCCTGAATTGGGCGGGCGACCCGTCGTCCAAGGGCCTCAAGCAATCGTTCGGCCTGATGGTCAACTATCTCTACGATCTCAAGCGGATCGACAAACACCGCGGCCTGCTGGCGCAGGGCCGCGTGCCGATGTCGGGAGACATCGAGAGCCTGTGCCGGGACTGAGGCGGTGTGAGCGGGGCAGAAAAAAAAAAGGCCGGTGCGCGCCATGAAGGAAAGCGCCCGAGCCTTTCGCCCCGCGGGTCAGATGGCACCGGCGCCATGAGCGCGCCTTCCTTGCATGCATGACAAAGACCCACAACGACAGGAGACAGACACCATGAACCATTCCCCTTTGCAGCGCCGCGGCGTGCTGCGTGGCGCGGCCGCGGCCGGCCTGGCGCTGGCCACCGG
>NZ_BAAJYS010000629.1:0-1437 GCF_057543315.1 Acidovorax sp. KPB24-07 | reverse complement strand
GGCGCCCCGCCGCGCGTGGCGCCACCGCAAACGCTACAAAATCAGTAGCTGCCACCGCAAGTTGGTATTGCGCTACAGGCCGATGGACAGGCCACCGATGCCCCAGGGGCTGCGCTACACTCCGCGGCACCGAGGAGAGCAGCCCATGGACATGACCCCACCACCCGCAGACAGGGTGTCTTCCACCTTCACATCGCACGGCATCGAACCGCATGCCTTGGTCTTCACCGGCAGCGGGGGCGAATACTTCCGGGTGTGGATCGTGAACGTGCTGCTGGGCATCCTCACGCTCGGCCTGTACACGCCCTGGGCCCGCCGGCGCACCGCGCAGTACTTCTACGGCCACACCCTGGTGGCCGGCAGCCCCCTCGAATTCACCGCGCAGCAGCGCCGCATGGTCTTCGGCTTCGTCGTGCTGCTGGGCCTCACCGCCGCCTACCAGATCGCCGTGCGCACGGGGCAGGACGCCACCGTGGGCCTGTTCCTGATCGGCGGCGCCCTCCTCGCCCCGCTGATCTGGGGCAGCGCCATGCGCTTTCGCCTGGCCAACACGCGCTGGAAGGGGCTGCGCCTGCAGTTCAACGCCAACTGGCGCGAGGTCTACCAGGCCAGCTGGCCGGTGTTCGCCATCGCCCTGGTGGGCCTGGCGGTGTTCTTCGGTCTGCAGGCCCTGGCGCCCGAGGCGCAGTTGCCGGCCGGCGGGCGCAAGCTGCCGAAGGTGACGGGGCCCATGTGGGGCCTGCTGGCCGTGGGCCTGGTGCTCATCGTGCTGTGCTTCATCCGCCTCGAATACAACTACCGCAGCCTGCTCGTGCTGCGCTCGCAGATCGGCGCCGAGCCCGGCCGCTGGAAGCCGGAGTACGTGGACTTCGTCAAGGTCTGGGTCGCCACCGTGCTGGTGTTCCTCCTGTCGTCGGCCGTGCTGGGCGCCGTCATCGCCGCGGCGCTGAAGGGCTCGTGGGCGCTGCTGGCCAACTCCACGCAGCGCATGGGGATGTGGCTGTTCGTGTTCATCGTGCTGGGCTTCATCCTGTTCTTCGTGGTATTCCTGCTCGCATCGGCCCCCGCGCGCGCCTTCCGCGAAGCGCGCATGTTCCAGCTCATGTGGAACAACATCGGCGTGAGCCACATGGCCCGCTTCAAGTGCGACCTGCGCGCGGGCCGCTACGTGGGGCTGCGGCTCAAGAACATCCTGCTCACCGTGGTCACGCTCGGGTTCTACCGCCCGTTCGCCCGCGTGAGCGAATACCGCATGAAGCTCGAATCGGTCACCCTGCACATCAAGGGCGGCGTGGACCAGGTGGCCGGGCAGCTCGTGCGCCAGCAGCAGGGCGGCGTGGGCGATGCGCTGGCCGACGCGGCCGGCCTCGACCTGATCGGCTGACGCTTCGCCGTTGCCGCACCGCGACCGCATGGCCGACCCTTCCGCGCCCCCGG
>NZ_BAAJYS010000628.1:0-1442 GCF_057543315.1 Acidovorax sp. KPB24-07 | reverse complement strand
GCCGCCGCTGGTGCCATGGCCGCCGCGCCGGCCTGGGCTCCCGCACCGACGCCGGCCCCCGCCGTTTCGGAGCCACCCGCACTGGACACGGGTGCCCTGGACCTGCCCGATCCGTCATGGGACAAGCCGGTGGCCACCGCGGCCGACCCGCTGTCGCCACCTCCCGACACGGCCGACCTGGAATTCCCGACCGACCTGCGACTGATGGATTCCGCTCCGGCACCGCTGTCGTCCACCGAAGCCGCCCCATCGGGCCCGGCGCCGCTCGAATTCGACCTCGGAGCGCTGTCGCTGGACCTGGACACGCCTGCCGGCAATACCAGCCCATCCGCCAGCCCGGCCGTGCAGGATCTTCCGCAAGCGACCCCGGCCCTGCCCGACGATCCGCTGGCGACCAAACTTGCCCTGGCGGAAGAATTCAACGCCATCGGCGACAGCGAAGGTGCACGCACCCTCATCGAAGAAGTCATCGCCGAATCGTCCGGCGCGCTCAAGACACGGGCGCAACGCCTGCTGTCCGAACTGGGCTGATGCACGGCACCAGCGCCGCCACGCTCTCTGCCGCACCGGGACGCCATCCATGAGGATGGCGCTCGGCGTCAGCTACAACGGGCAGGGCTACAACGGCTGGCAGAGCCAGTCTTCCGGCAGAACCATCCAAGACCACTTGGAAGCGGCGCTCGGCCGCTTTGCCACGCAACCCGTGTCCACCATCTGCGCCGGCCGCACCGATGCGGGCGTGCACGGGCTCATGCAGGTGGTCCATTTCGATACGCCGCTCGACCGCACGCCGTTTTCCTGGGTGCGCGGCACCAACACCTTCCTGCCTGCCGACATCGCCGTGCAATGGGCGCACCCGGTGCCGGAGACCTTCCATGCGCGTTTTTGCGCCACGTCCCGCCGCTACGCCTATGTGCTGCTGCAGTCGCCTGTGCGCCCCAGCGTGGACAGCGCGCGCGTGGGCTGGGTATTCCATCCGCTGGACGGCAGCGCCATGCGCGAAGCCGCCGCCCACCTGCTCGGAGAGCACGACTTCACCTCGTTCCGGGCATCGGCCTGCCAGGCCAAATCGCCGGTCAAGACCTTGCAGCGCATCACGATCACGCGACGGGGCCCCGCCGAAGGCGATGCCGGCCCGCCGGCCAATGCACCGCCGCACGACTGGCAGCCCTGCTACTGGCGATTCGAGTTCGAGGGCAATGCGTTCCTGCACCACATGATCCGCAACATCATGGGCTGCCTGGTCGCGATCGGGCAGGGAAATCAGCCCGCCAGCTGGATGCACGAGGTGTTGCGGGCCCGCTCGCGCGATGCGGCCGCGCCCACGTTTTCGCCCGACGGGCTGTACTTTCAGGGACCGCTCTACGATGCCGCATGGGGTCTGCCCCTGCGCACCGCTGCGTATGATTGGCTTCCATGAGCCGCTCCCAGCCCGCCAGCCC
>NZ_BAAJYS010000627.1:0-1446 GCF_057543315.1 Acidovorax sp. KPB24-07 | reverse complement strand
CGCCGCGGCCGCGCTGGCGCCGCCGGCCGACACCCACACGCCCGCGGACCGCTACGAAGAGCTTTTCATCGAAGTGCAGCGCCAGCGCATCTTCGAAGACTCCAAGACCTTCGTGGACTGCGCCCCGCGCCAGCCGCCCGAGACCATCCTCGCGACCTACCGCGCGCAGTGCCAGGCGCCGGGCTTCGACCTGCATGCCTTCGTGCACCGGCATTTCAAGCCCCAGACCCGCGCCTGCGACGGCCCCACGGTCGAACCCGGGCTGACCATGGCGGCGCACATCGATGCGCTGTGGGACGAGCTCACCCGCCACCCGGCCCACCACCCCCCCGCGCGGCTCGCTGCTGGCACTGCCGCACGCCTACGTGGTGCCGGGCGGCCGGTTCGTGGAGATGTATTACTGGGATTCGTACTTCACCATGCTGGGCCTGGTGCGCAGCGGCCGGCGGCACCTGCTGCACACGATGACGGACAACTTCGCCTACCTCATCGACACCTACGGCCACGTGCCCAACGGCACCCGCACCTACTACCTGAGCCGCTCGCAGCCGCCGGTGTTCTCGTTGATGGCCGAGCTGTGCGAATCGTGCGCGGGGCACGGCGCCGCGCAGTACCTGCCGCAGATGCGGCGCGAATACGAGTTCTGGATGGAGGGTGCCGACACCCTGGCCCCGGGCAGCGCCCACCGCCGCGTGGTGGCGCTGCCGGACGGCGCCGTGCTCAACCGCTACTGGGACGACCGCGACACGCCGCGCGAGGAATCGTGGCGCGAGGATGTGGAGACCGCCGCCCAATGCCAGCGCCCCGCAAACGAGGTGTACCGCGACCTGCGCGCCGCCGCCGAGTCGGGCTGGGACTTCAGTGCGCGCTGGCTGGACGATGGCGCCTGCGGCACCTGCCGCACGCAGACCCTGTCCACCATCGGCACCACGCGCATCCTTCCGGTGGACCTGAACGCGCTGCTGCACAAGGCCGAGACCACCATCGCCCGCCTGAGCCGCAGCGTGGGCGACACGGCCACGGCCGACGCGTTCGACCACCGGGCCCGCCAGCGCGCCGAGGCCATGTCCCGCGTGCTGTGGAACGCCGAGGCCGGCGCCTTCCTCGACCACGACTGGCAGGCCGGCACGCCACGCCCCTCGCTCAATGCCGCCACCGTGGTGCCGCTCTTCACCGGCACGGCCACGCCCGAGCAGGCCCATGCGCTGGCCGCCACCGTGCGCCGGCGCCTGCTGGTGGCGGGGCGGCCTGTCCACCTCGGAGACCGCCAGCGGCGAGCAGTGGGACCGCCCCAACGGCTGGGCGCCGCTGCAGTGGATGGCGGTGGAAGGCTTCGCCGCCTACGGCGCGGCCGACGAAAGCTGCCGCCAGCTGTCGGACGACATCCGCACGCGCCTGGGTCAAAACCGTGCAGGACGTGTACGACCACGAGGGCAAGCTGGTCGA
>NZ_BAAJYS010000626.1:0-1452 GCF_057543315.1 Acidovorax sp. KPB24-07 | reverse complement strand
GGCGGCGCCGGCACCGACGTGGCGATGGAGACGGCCGACGTGGTCATCATGAACGACGACCTGCGCCGCGTGGCCGAGACCGTGCGCCTGTCGCGCCGCACGCATGCCGTGCTGATGCAGAACATCGTGCTGGCACTGGGCATCAAGGCGGTGTTCTTCGGCCTGGCGCTGGCCGGGCACGCCACCATGTGGATGGCCGTGTTCGCGGACATGGGCGCCAGCCTGCTGGTGGTGGCGAACGGCCTGCGCATGCTGCGCAGCGAATCGCTATCAAAAAAATAGCGCCCGGCACAATCGAAATCCCGGCACCGGCCGGTTTTTGCTGAAGTTGCGGCGCGCCACCGGCCGGCACGGGGAGGGACCGGCCCGTGGCCTTGCCGGCTTTCGCTATTTGAACGTCGCGCTTCGCACATTCGCGTGCGGGCGCAGGCGGCCCGTGGGGTAATCATGGGTTCGACACCCCCTAGAATCCGCCCCATTTCACCGGTACCGGGCCGCCAGCCACTCGAACGGCCCCCGGTCCCCGGCCACGCCGCCTTCTCTTCCCGCATGAGCCCCCCCGCCCCGCCCACCCCGACATCCCCGCCGACCATGGTTCCCCACACCGCCACCGAAGACACCGCCGCCCTGTTCACGGGTGTGCTGCTCATTTCGGTGGGCGTGGGATTTTTCGGCAGCGCCGGCCTGCTCACGGGCGGCACGGCGGGGCTGGCCTTTCTGCTGCACTACGCGACCGACATGGGCTTCGGCAAGCTCTTCTTCCTGCTCAACCTGCCGTTCTACTGGCTGGCCTGGCGCAAGATGGGGCGCAGCTTCACCCTGAAGACCTTCGTGGCCATGGTGCTGCTGTCGGTGCTGACCGAGGCCCAGCCGGGCCTGATGGAATTCGTCGCGCTGCAGCCGCTCTATGCCGCGGTGGCGGGCGGGCTCATCACGGGCACGGGCTTTCTGGTGCTGTTCCGCCACCGGTGCAGCCTGGGCGGCATAGGCATCCTGGCGCTGTACCTGCAGGACCGCTACGGCTGGCGTGCGGGCAAGGTCCAGATGGCGGTGGACTGCTGCATCGTGCTGCTGGCGCTGTTCACGGTGGACCCGATGCGCGTGCTCTGGTCCATCGCGGGCGCCGTGGCGCTCAACCTGGTCGTGGCGATGAACCACCGCCCGGGCCGCTACATGGCCATGTAGCCGGCGCAGGCTCCGCCCGGAACTCCCGCAGCGCGGGGCTATCATTCCCGCCTATGCGCCGCGGCATGTTCCTCTTTCTCATCGTGCTCATGGCCCTTCGGGGCCTGGCGGGCAATGCCATGGCGGCCGGCATGCTGCCAGCGGTGGGCACGGCGGTGCATTCGGCCCATGCAGCGGCCGAACCGCGATCCGACACGCCCCCGGCGCACACCCTGCACACCGCGGCGCCCTCCGATGCCGCGGGCTGCCGCCCTGCCATGGCGAGGC
>NZ_BAAJYS010000625.1:0-1455 GCF_057543315.1 Acidovorax sp. KPB24-07 | reverse complement strand
CCACCCCACCCCCGATGGCGGCGAGCGCCTGGGCGACAGCAGCCTGCTGGACCGATCGCCCCGGTCGCTGGCCGATGCCTGGGGCCGCGTGCGCGCGCAGCTGCACCCGGGCACGCCGCTGTTTCGCCATGCCACGCGCCTGTCGCTGGCGCTCGCGGCCGGCTGCATCGCCATGCAGCTCATCGACCCCGTGCACGGCTACTGGATTCCGCTGGCCACGCTGTTCGTGTGCCAACCCACCTACGGCGCCACCGTCACGCGCGTGTCGCAGCGCGTCGCCGGCACCGCCATCGGCCTGGTGGTCGGCTGGGCGCTGCTCAAGCTCTTTCCCAGCCCGCCGCTGCAGGCGCTCTTCGCCGTGGCGGCGGGCGTGCTGTTCTTCGTCACCCGCACCACGCGTTACCTCACGGCCACCGCCGCCATCACGCTGCTGGTGCTCATGTGCTTCAACCAGGCCACCGGCGAGGCCCACGCGCTGATCCTGCCGCGCCTGCTCGACACCCTGATCGGCAGCGCCATCGCCACCGCCGCCATGATGGTCGTGCTGCCCGACTGGCAGGGCCGGCGACTGGCCGCCGTGGCCGCGCAGGCCCTGCAGGCCAACGGGCAGTACCTGCGCGAGATCATGTCGCAGTACGCCACCGGCAAGGACGACGACCTCGATTACCGACTGGCCCGCCGCACCGCCCACAACGCCGACGCCGCCTTCTCCACCGCCCTGTCGCACATGCTGCGCGAGCCCCGCCACGTGCGCTCGCATTCGCAGGCCGGCATGCGCATGCTGGTGCTGTCGCACACCCTGCTCAACTACCTCTCGGCGCTGGGCGCGCACCGCGGCCAACTCGCCGAAGGCGTGGATGACCCACTGGTACAGGAGGGCGCCCGCTACGCCGTCGAGCGCCTCGAAGCCGTTGCCCGCGCCCTGCGCACCCGCGAGGCCCTGGAGGGTGACGCAGCCCACGGCGAAACGCTGGCCACCGCGCTGGAACAGGCCGCCGATGCCGCACCGGACACCCTGCGGCTGGTGCAGACGCAACTGGCCCTGGTGTGCCGGCAATTGGCCCTGCTGCAGGCCCTGGCCACGCAGCTGGCGGCGCGCGCTCCGGTGGCGCCGGCATAGAGGCACGGCACGCCCCGCCTGGCAAAACCGTGCCCCATGGCGTTCGAAACCGGTCACCGAAAGCCCTGGTGAAAGTGATTTGCTTTTGGGTTACGTCACGTAACCAGAAAACCGTTTGGCATCGCGCCGAGCGCCTTCTTTGCTCCGAGAATCCGCAGTTCCAAAAAACAGGCGATCAAGGACGAGGGAGGTTGCATGAAGGACATGGTCAAGGTAGACCAGGAGCGGCTGCGTGCGCAGCTGGAGAAAAAGCTGCCGCCGAAGGTGCGGCTGTTTCAGCTCAACGATATTCCTGGCGTGATGCGCTCGCGCATGGGGTGGCCGGTGGCGGCGGC
>NZ_BAAJYS010000624.1:0-1460 GCF_057543315.1 Acidovorax sp. KPB24-07 | reverse complement strand
GCGGACGGTCGGCGTGCTGCTGCCGGAATCGTCACGCTACCCCACCCTCTCCGCCGAATTCCTGGCCGGCCTGCAAGTGGGCGCCGAGGCCTCGGAACACCCCCCGCGTTGGCTGCCGCTGCCCTACGGGCGCAGTCCCCAGGCCGCGTTGCGGCAGGCGCGTGCCGCCGTCGGCTCCGGCGCGGTCGACGCGCTGGCAGGATGGCTGCCGATGCAGTCGGCTCGGGACCTGGTGCCGCTCCTGGAAGCGAACCAGATCCCTTTTCTGGCCAGCGACACGGGGGCCGACCAGTTGCCCACGCGCCTGGCCGACCGTTCGCCCTGGCTGATTGCCCACTCGCTGGATCTGTGGCAGTCCTGCGCGGTGCTGGGGCGGGAAGCGCCACGGCGCTGGGGCACACGCGCGTTGCTGTGCATGGGCTTTCTGGAAAGCGGCTACGACTTTCCGCATGAATTTCGCCGCGCGTTCGAGGCCGCAGGCGGCACGGTGTCGGCAATGCACATCTCCGGCCTGCCCGACGGCTCCGACGAGTTCGCCGGCTTGCGTTCGGCCTGGCATGCCGCCCGCGCAGACTTCGTGGTGGCCCTGTATTCCGGCGCGCAGGCCTTGCGCTTTCAGCGGCAGTGGGGCCAATTGCAGCCGCACAGCCAGACCCCCGTGGTGGGCACCCTCTTTTCGCGGGGGCCGGTGGAAGCCGTCGGGTCGCGGCCGAGAGGCTGGACCAGCGTGGCCTCCTGGAACGCCGGGTCCGACGCCTGCCGGTCGATCGCCGCCCGTTGCGCGCTTCGGGGCTCGGATTCGCTGGCGGAGCTGAGCGGCCCGGCCCTGCTCGGCTTCGAGGCCGGGCAGCGCTTCGCGCAGTGGCAAAGCAACGGCGCGGGGTTCGAGCAACTGGCCATCCTGCGAACGCCTTCGGAGAGCGGCCCCCGTGGAAACCCGCCCCATGGCTTGGCGAGCGGCGATCGCAACGGCACCCACTGGCTTCGCGCCGGCACACCCGCAACGGGGGGGAGCACCGAAATGGCATGGGCCACGCGCGGCCCCGGCGCGCCGCTCGGAGCCCCCGGCTGCAGCGGCTGGACCACCCCTTATCTCGTGACTTAATGGAAGAACATCATGGCTGCAGACCCATTCATCGGTGAAATCTCTGTGTTCGCAGGCAACTACGCGCCCCGAAACTGGGCTTTTTGCTGGGGCCAATTGATGGCGATTTCCAGTAATGCCGCCTTGTTCTCGTTGCTGGGCACCACCTACGGAGGCAATGGCCAGACCACCTTCGCGCTGCCCGATCTGCGCGGCCGTGTACCGCTGGGCATGGGAATGTCGCCCGGCGGAAGCAATTACGTGCTGGGGCAGATGGCTGGACAGGAAAGCGTCACGCTCAACATCAACAACATGCCGATGCACAACCACACCACGTCCGTGGCGGTGAGCAGCGGCGCGGGCAACTCGGCAGCGC
>NZ_BAAJYS010000623.1:0-1461 GCF_057543315.1 Acidovorax sp. KPB24-07 | reverse complement strand
CGCCTTGCGGCGTGCGCAGCAGGTCCAGCCGCCATTCCACGCGCTCGCCCGAGCGGCGGGCGCCGCTGGTCGGCGCATCGGGCGGCACCAGGAAACGCGCCACCAGCCGCAGCCGGCCGCCGCTGGCCGGCTGCATCGCCACGGGCTCGGCGAAAGACTCCACGCGCCGTTCGGGTGAGCCCGAACTCGCTTCGTCCACCCGGTACTGGGCCAGCCGCAATTGCAGGCTGTGCCCCTGCATGCGGGGCGCGGCACGGGCCGGCACCACCAGCGCCACCTCGACCGGATGCCCTGCGAGTGGCCGCGCGGGCTGCAAGGCGAGCCCGGTGCCCGCGTATCGCCAGGCCAGGTAGGTGACATGCCCCGAGTACCACAGCAGCCCGATGCCCACCAGAGCGCACAGGCCCACGACCCCCTTGGCGAGCCACGGAATATGGGGATCGGGCCACAGCAAGGCGGCCATCGGGACACTGAAGCCGCACCAGAACAAGGCGATGAGCCACAGGATGCCGAGGGATCGGCGTGCCGGGTTCCCAGGCGGGGGCACCGGCCCGTCCGACAGGGACGCGGCATCGGCCTCTTCGCGAGCCATCTTGCGCCAGCGCAGCAGGACGACGACGAACACCCAGGCCGCCACCAGGCCCACGCCGGTGAACACCAGGGCAAAGGGCAGACGAAACAGCTGCAGGCGCCAGCGGATGGCGGGGTCGATCAGCGATTGCGACGGGTTGGCCGGGTTCACCCACGCGGTGACGGTGTGCCCGCTGGTCCGGGCGCTTGCAGTTGCGCGAGCCACCGGCGCTGCCAACCGTCGAAGTCCATCGATTCGCCATGGCCTGCCGGATCCAGGCCCACGCGGGTGCCTTCATGGGGCTTGCCGTCCACGGCGTAGCGGTAGCGGGCCTGCACTTCGAACGCGGGCCCCGTACCGCTGCCCGAACGGCGCGCCTCCCTCCGAAGCTCCGCGGAGAGGACCTCGGCCTGCACCGGCTGCCAGCGGTGCTGCACCTCCCACGCCAGGCGCAGGGTGCTGGCCAGGGGCCGCAGTCCGTAGGTGTAGCCGAAGACGCCAAATGCCACGGCGAAGACGGCGCTGAACGCCAGCAGTGCCAGCCGGGTGCCGATGCTGCCTGCCCTCGTCCGCTCTCTGGCCACGGGTTCTCCTCGTCGATGTCGTTTCTTGTGGCTCGAAGAATATCAAGCCCCGCGCCACAAGGGGCCGCGTGGCGGGGCGCGAAACGCCCCGGCGCGGCGCGCGCGCAACACTTCGCACACATCGATCGAAACAAAGCAAAAGGGCTGTCCCCTTTCCGGGGGGCTGCGTGTCTTCTTCTCGACAACCACCAACGAGAGAAGCACCGATGCACCGCCACCCGACCCCTGACCGACGATTTCCGCTCCCCCCCTGCGCCGCCGCGGCCCGCGGCCCGCGCCGCTCGCTGCTGGCCGCCGCCAGCCTCG
>NZ_BAAJYS010000622.1:0-1473 GCF_057543315.1 Acidovorax sp. KPB24-07 | reverse complement strand
GGGGTGCTGCGCGACGGTGTCGAGCCGCTGGAAGCATCGCCCGAAGCGCTGGCCGAACCCCCTGAATCCGAGCCGCAAGCTGTCCCGGCGACCGGCTCTCCTCCATCGTCGCAAAGCCAGGGGTGACCGGCGCGGGCTTCGCGCCGATGCCTGCTTCCCGCAGGTCCATTCCGGCCCGGACCATTGCTGTGCCTTGGCTGCTGACCGCTCACCGCTGACCGTTCTTCGCGGGCCTGCGCACCGGAGCCGCTGTGCCGCATCGTCCATCCTTCCCTTGAGCGCCGAAGTGCGCCCGGCCGCCGTGGCCAGGCCCGCATGCGCGTGGCACCGCGCAATGCCGCGACATTCTTGCGACATGCCGTCCGTACGCTGCGATGGCTGCCCACCCGGGCGAACGATTCCGGTCGGTACCGGCCTCTCGTTCCCGGTGCGCGGCGCATCTTTGGAACCCTTCAGCACTTCTGGCGCTTATGAACACCTCTTGCTCCGTCCTGGCCTGCCTCCTCACCCTGCCCATGCTTGCCACGGCGCAGACCGCATCGCAATCCGAGTCGCCCTCGTCCCCGCGCTGGGGCCTGGGCCTGGGGCTCATGGTCAAGGACAGCCCCTATGCCGGCGAAGGCACCAAGACCACCGCGTTGCCGCTGATCCGCTATGAAGGCGAACGGTTTTACTTTCGCGGGCTGACCGCCGGCGCGCATCTGATGCACAGCAAGGGCTTCAGCCTGGATGCCATCGCCTCGCTACGCACCGACGGCATCTCGGCCAAGGACTTCGGCGTGCAGGAACTGGCGCGCAACGGCATCAACCGCAGCCTGCTGGAGGACCGGGATAACGGCCTGGACCTGGGCGTGGCCGCGTCCTGGCGCGGCGCGGCCGGCGAGTTCGAGCTGACCGCCAAGGCCGACGTGACGGGCGCGAGCGAAGGGTTCGAGCTGAGTGCCAGGTACGGCTACGGCTTCCAGCTCGGCCGGGGGCGCCTCACCCCCAGCATCAGCGTGAGCCATCTGTCCAAGGACATGGCCAACTACTACTACGGCACCTTGAACGAAGAAGTGGCGCGGGGCGTGGTCGATTACAAGCCCGGTGCGGCGACGATCCCCAAGCTGGGCCTGACCTACGTGCACCCGATCGGCCAGCACTGGCAGTTCATGACGGCGCTGCAATACAAGGTGCTGCCCAAGAAGATCACGAACAGCCCGCTCCTGAAGGCCGGCACGAACGGCGAAGGGTCGGTGATGTTCGGCCTGTCCAGGAGCTTCTGATGCGCGGCGGTCCGGAACGACAGGCATCGGTGCCTTCCGTGGGGACGGGCGCGACCGTGGGCGGCGCCGCGAATGCGATCAGGCCGGCCTCCCCGGTCGGGAGCTGGCTGCTGGCCAAGGCGTATATGTCCGTGTACGGTCACGGCAGCCCGCGCACGGCGGGCCGTGGCGAGCAGGCGCCGGACCCGCTGGCCGGGGCAGCGGCCAG
>NZ_BAAJYS010000621.1:0-1488 GCF_057543315.1 Acidovorax sp. KPB24-07 | reverse complement strand
GCGCCGGCCGGGCCCGTAGCGCCCGTGGCACCTGTCGCGCCGGTGGCCCCCACCACGCCCGCACAGTTGCCGAGGGCGCCCCCGGGGCCATGGCACACCGGCGTCGCTTGCGATGGCGCAGACGCCAGTCCGGGCACCGTGACGGCGCCTGACGCCTCGTCCACGCGCAGGCGGATCTGGGTTTTGTCGGTGTTGGTCACCGTGAAACCGCCATTGGGCGGCGGTGCAAGCACGATGTCCGCCGCCATCACTGCATGGCAGTGCAGGGCCCCAGCCACCAGGGCCGCGATCAGGTGTTTGCGTTGCGGAGGAAGAAAGGACATGGGAACCCCGTGATAACCGGCGGAGTGTAAGGAAAAGTCCTAAATTTTTGCCGTTTTGTAATGACTCCGATAGTTTTTATTTTGGTGTTCCGCGATGCAACATCTTTTAAGGGGGTGGCACAGGGTTTACCCGGTGACGTACCAGTGATTGTCCACACGCGCCTTGGCCAGGCCGCTGCGGTGGAGATGGGGCTGCGGTGCGGCGCCGCGGGCGTTTTCTAGGGTGTGGTCCAGCCCGGCAGCCCACAGTGCGGTGCCGTTCACGGCGAGTGCGCAGACCTCGGGCAGCGCCACCAGGCGCTGCCAGTCCCCCTGGGGGCTGAAGGTGGCAATGCCCTGGGCGCGCGGGCAACTCACGGCCCATCCCTCGGGGGTGGCGGCGATGCTGCCGCCATACCCCCGCAAACCGCCTTGCAGACCGCCCTGTGGGCCGCCGGGCCCCTGCGCGGGGACGGGCGCGGCGGCCCGCAGCGCCTTGCCATCGAAGAGCGCCAGCACGGGGGCCGCCTCCCGGTCCGGCTGGCCGTCGTGCTCGGCTTGCAGGGCGACGCCCAGCACCCGGCCGTCTGCGCTCCAGGCCAGGTGCCGAAGGCTCAGCCGCCGGTCGCCCAGCCGCCATTGGCCCAGCACGTCGCCAGTGCGGCCATGCAGCCGCACGACGGACGAGTCCATGGTCTCGAGCGCGCGTTTCACGCGGCCGGTCTCCGGCGCGGTGGGCACGCCGCCGTTGGCGACGATCAAGGTGGGCGCGCCATCGGCGAGCGTGTGGCGGTCCCAGAGAAGTTCGTGCGCGTCGATGCCCTGGGTGGGCCATTCGCTCACCGCCTCCAGCCGCTCGGCGCTGCGCTGCACGACGAGGCTCTGCCCGGTGTCGGCATCGGTCTCGGTGGTGTAGAGCAGGCGTCCGTCCGGCGATGCGATCACGTGGCCGTTGAACGAGCGCGTGCCGTCCGTCCACTGCCAGACGGGTTCGCGCGGGGTGCCTGGCCACCAGCGCACCAGCCAGTCGCCGGGCCGGCGCGACGCCGCCACGATGCTGCCGTCCGGCAGGGGGCACAGGCCGTGGGCACGGGTGGGAATGTCCAGGGTGTGCATTGCGCGCAGCGGTGCGTCCTGGCCGGGCCGGGCCTGCAGCACGCCGATGCGGTAGCTGCCGTCTTTCCTG
>NZ_BAAJYS010000620.1:0-1492 GCF_057543315.1 Acidovorax sp. KPB24-07 | reverse complement strand
CCTGCTCGGCGGCACGCTGATGGCCGCGGCGGCCTTCGCCGGCTGGCACACGCCGCTGGCACTGCTGCTGCCGATGTGCGTGTTCATGGTGGCGCATGGCATCCACCAGCCCTGCGGGCAAAGCGGTGCGGTGGGCCCGTTTCCGCAGGCGGCCGGCGTGGCCTCGGCCTTGAACGGCTTCATGATGATGCTGGTGGCCTTCGCCGTGGGCCGATGGGTCGGCGCGCGGCTGGACGGCACCGTGTGGCCGCTGGTGCACGGCGTGTGGGCCTGCTCGGCCGCGCTGGCGCTGACCGCCTGGACGCTGGTGCAACGACACGGAGAGCCCCATGCGCCTGCCTGAGACGCTGCCCTGCATCGCGCTGGCCGGCCCCACCGCCTCGGGCAAGACGGCGGGCGCACTGGCGCTGGCCGCATCGCTGGCGCCGCATTGCCCGGTGGAGATCGTGAGCGTCGATTCGGCGCTGGTGTACCGCGGCATGGACATCGGCACGGCCAAGCCGACGCCCGCCGAACTGGCCGCGGTGCCGCACCACCTGATCGACATCCGCAACCCGTTGCACGCCTACAGCGCGGCCGAGTTCGTGGCCGACGCGAGCCGCCTCATCGCGCAGATCCGCGCCCGCGGCGCGCTGCCGCTGCTGGTGGGCGGCACCATGCTGTACTTCAAGGCCCTGCTGGACGGCATCGACGACATGCCGCCCGCCGACCCCGCCGTGCGCGCCGAGCTGGAGGCCCAGGCCGCCGCCATCGGCTGGCCCGGCATGCACGCCGAACTGGCCCGCGTGGACCCGATCACCGCCGCGCGCCTGGCACCGGCGGACAGCCAGCGCATCCAGCGCGCGCTGGAGGTGTGGCGCATCGCAGGGCAGCCGCTGTCGAGCTTTCATACGATTAAAAAAGGAGCAGAAGACGGCGCCAATACGGCGGTGGATGCCCTTTTCTCTCTGGAGCCCGAAGACCGCGCCTGGCTGCACGGGCGCATCGCCCAACGCTTCGACGCCATGCTGGACGCGGGCTTCGTCGATGAAGTGCGCCGGCTTCGGGCGCGCGGCGACCTGCACCCCGACCTGCCCTCCATGCGCTGCGTGGGCTACCGCCAGGCCTGGGAGGTGCTGGATGCCGAGGCGGCCACCGGCACGCTCGATGTGGCAGGCCTGCGCGAACGCGGCATGGCCGCCACCCGCCAGCTTGCCAAGCGCCAGGTGACCTGGCTGCGCAGCATGCCGGCACGCCACGCCATCCCCTGCGATGCCCCCGGCGCCACCGAACGGCTGGTGCAGGCCGTGCACCGGCGGCTGGCCGACGAGGCCGCGGCATGAGCGCCGCACCGTCCAGTACCGCCGGCTCCGCGAACGCCGTGCTGCGCGTCGAACAACTGGGCAAGCGCTACGGCGAGGCCGACGTGTTCGCGCAGGTGGACCTGGCCGTGCACCCGGGCGAGTTCGTGGCCATCGTGGGCGAATCGGGCGTGGGCAAGTCCACGCTGCTC
>NZ_BAAJYS010000619.1:0-1494 GCF_057543315.1 Acidovorax sp. KPB24-07 | reverse complement strand
CGCGGCGCGCCGCCCGATGCGGCCATGGACCGCCTGAGCGCCGTGATGTCCACCGCCGAGGCCGTGAACGTGGCCCACGCGGTGGGCGTGCGCGCCTGGTTCCTGGAGCGGCGCGAGGGCTCGCCCGCCGACCTGGTGGACTGCATCGCCGGCACCATCGTCAAGGACAACGCCGACGACCGCGCCAAGCTGCGCCGCTATTTCGAGCAAAAGGCCGCCAAGCGCACGGGCGGGCACTGGCGCGCGTACTACGAAGCGCGCCACCGGCTGCCGTGAAGGCCGGCACGGCGCCGCCCGCCGACCCCGTCATCCTCGGCGTGCGCCACCACAGCCCCGCCTGTGCGCGGCTGGTGGCGGCGCGCATCCGGGCGCTGCGGCCCGCGTTCGTGCTGATCGAGGGGCCCGCGGATTTCAACGACCGGCTGGACGAGCTCTACCTGCCGCACCGCCTGCCGGTGGCGATCTACAGCTACCTGGCGCGCGGCGGTACGCACCGCGGATCGTGGACGCCCTTCGCCGATCACTCGCCCGAATGGCAGGCGCTGCAGGCCGGGCGGGAAGCCGGCGCGCAGGTGCGCTTCATCGACCTGCCCGCCTGGCACGACGCGTTCGCCCATCTCGAGAACCGCTACGCCGATGCGGCCGATGCCGAGCACCAGGCGCGGGCCGAGGCCTACGAGCGCGCGCTGGCGGACCAGCTCGCGGTGCAGGGCCGCGACGCGCTCTGGGACCACCTCTTCGAAGACGCAGGGCCGGAGGATCCGCACGCCGGCTGGGAGGCCAGCGATGGCCTGGCGCTGCGCCTGTCCACGTACTTCAGCCACCTGCGCGGCGAGGGGGAGGCGGGCTCGCTCGGCAACCAGGCGCGCGAACAGATGATGGCGCGCTGGATCGCCTGGGCCATGGCGCAGGACCTTGGAGCGGTGCTGGTGGTGTGCGGCGGCTACCACGCCCCCGCGCTCGCGCGGCTCTGGCGCGGCATGCCCACCGGCGAGCCGGAAACGCCGCAGCCTGCGGAAGACCCCGAAGACACTATCAAAAATATAGCAAACCACCCAATTACCACTAAGGCATCGGCACGATTTGGCTCTTACATCGTGCCCTACACCTTCCGGCGGCTCGATGCCTTCGCGGGCTATGCGTCGGGCATGCCGTCGCCGCAGTACTACCAGTGGCTCTGGGAGCACGGGGCCGAGGGCGCGGCCCGCGAGTTGCTGCGCGGCGTGGTGCAGCGCCTGCGCGAGCGCCAGCTGAGCGCCTCCACCGCCGACCTGATGGCCGTGCATGCGCGCGCGCTGGGGCTGGCGCGGCTGCGGGGGCACCGCCAGCCGTTGCGCTCGGACTGGCTCGACGCCCTGGCGGGCGCCTTGGTGAAGGAGGCGCTCGACGCCCCCCTGCCCTGGACCTACCGCGGCCCGCTGCGTGCCGGCACCGCCCCGGTGCTGGTGCAGGCGATGGACGTGCTGGCCGGCGACACGGCGGGCCGCCTCGCAC
>NZ_BAAJYS010000618.1:0-1495 GCF_057543315.1 Acidovorax sp. KPB24-07 | reverse complement strand
AAATGGCCTCCAGCGCAATCAATACTAAGGCATTCAGCTATGAAAATAATAGCAAATCAGTTTCAACCAGCGGGACCCTCTGGTTCGGCCTGCCCGGCAATCCCGTCGCCGTGATGGTGGCCTTCCTGGCGTTCGTGCGGCCTGCGCTGCTGCGCGCGATGGGCTGCACCCGGGCCGCGCCGCCCCTGCTGCGTGCGGTCAGCACCGAGCCCTTGCGCAAGAAGGCCGGCCGCACCGAATACCAGCGCGGCATCGTCAGCACCGCGCCGGATGGATCGCTGCAGGTGCGCACCACCGGCCACCAGGGCTCGGGCCTGCTCCATTCGATGGTGCAGGCCAACGGCCTCATCGTGCTGCACCCGCCCAGGGGGCCGGTGGCCGCAGGGGAGACCGTGGACGTGATGATGTTCGATGGCGCGCTGTGAACCGCCTGCCAGTCCGGTCCCACAGCCTGGCGGCGCATGCGCCGGACGCGGTGCCTGCGGGCACAGGCCTATGCTGAAAGACAGGTTCCCCCGCCAACCCAGGCCCTGCCCACAACCACATGACAAGGACCCCATCGCCATGACCTATTGCGCCCGCCACCTCGAACAGCCCCCCGCCCGCGAAGATGTGGACCGCCTGGCCGGTGCCACGGTGCTGGAGTTCGGAACGCCCTGGTGCGGCCACTGCCAGGGGGCGCAGCCGCTCATCCAGGCCGCGCTGGAGGGCCGGGACGATGTGGCCCACGTCAAGGTCGAGGACGGACCCGGCCAGCGACTGGGCCGCAGCTTCGGCGTGAAGCTCTGGCCGACCCTCGTCTTCCTGCGCGACGGCAGGGAGCTGGACCGCGTGGTGCGGCCCCAGGGACCGGAGCCGCTGCAGGCGGGCCTGCAGGCGATCGCGCCCGGGGCCTGACGGACGCAGGCTTTTCGGACGCGGGCCTCGACGGCGGCCTCAGCCGCGCCCGAGCGCCTTGTCCACCCCTTTGTTGGCCAGGGCATCGGCACGCTCGTTGCCCGGGTCGCCCGCATGGCCCTTCACCCAGCGCCAGTCGATCACGTGGCCGCCCTGGGCCACCAGATCGTCCAGCCGCTTCCACAGCTCCACGTTCTTGACCGGCTGGCCAGCGGCCGTGCGCCAGCCCTTTTTCTTCCAGCCCTGGATCCATTCGGTGATGCCCTTGCGCACGTACTGGCTGTCCAGGAACAGCGTCACCTCGCACGGCCGCTTGAGCGCGCCCAGGGCCTCGATCACCGCGAGCAGCTCCATGCGGTTGTTCGTCGTGCCCAGCTCCCCCCCGAACAATTCCTTTTCCAGCGCGCCCGAACGCAGCACCACCCCCCAGCCGCCAGGGCCCGGATTGCCTTTGCAAGCCCCGTCGGTATAGATCACAACCTGATTCAAAAACGTTACTCCCGTCCATCCACATGAAAGGCCGGCCCGCCATCGCGGACCGTGCCGCGATTGGCCACCGGCACCGGCGCCGCAGCGCCCTTTGGGGCGCGGGCCGCCA
>NZ_BAAJYS010000617.1:0-1499 GCF_057543315.1 Acidovorax sp. KPB24-07 | reverse complement strand
GGGGCAGTGGGGGCAGGGGATGCGTGGGACGCGGGAGATGCAGTGAAGGGGTGTGCCATGTGGAGTCCGAAGGTGTGGCGGGCGCCATGGCGGGGCCGGAAGGCGCGGGCCGGCGCGGTCGCGATGGCAGTGACTTTGCCCTCCATTTGTGACAATTTGTTTTCCACTGCACGGTGTGAGGGCATGGCGCCGCGTGTTGGCCCCTCGGTGAATACCCCGTCGGCTATTGGCAGGGCGCCGCATATAGTGATCGCCGATGCGGCCCACGAGGCCGTGTTTTTTTGGTGGCGTGGTTATTGCTAACGCTCAAGTAACATTTTGTAGAGGAGAGCCATGAACGCTCTGGGCCGCCTGTCGATTCGCACCCGCCTGTATTTCGGGACGATCTTTTCCTTGGTGCTCCTCGTCGTCATCGGTGCCATGGGCTATCTCGCCCTGGACCGTACGCGGGACACGTTGCAGGTGCTGTTTTCGCAGCGCGTGCAGACCCTGACCGACATGGCCGAACTGCGCACCACACTGGGGAATCTGCGCCGGGCCGAGAAGGACATCATCATCAACTTCAACAACTCGGTCGAAGTGTCGGCCCTGCGCGACAGCTGGGGCAAGACGCTCGCCGCGCTGCGCAAGAGCCTGGCCGACGTGCGGCAGGCCCAGGCGGGGGATGCCGCCTTCGTCGAGGGCATCGACAAGTCGCTCGCCGAGATCAAGCAGTACGAAGCCGGCATCTCGCCCATCTTCGAGCAGATCGAGCGCGCGCAGATCGACGGGGCTGGGGGCGGCGCCTATGCCGACCGCCTCAAGCAGCACATGGAGGCCACCGACCAGCTGTTCGCCAGCCTGGCCACCACCGCGCGCCAGCAGATGGAGGAGGCGCGCCAGGGCGTGGAAGCGCGCACGGCCTTCATGTCGGCCGCGATCGGCGGCGGGCTCCTGCTGGGGCTGGCGGTGCTCATTCCGCTGACCTTCTTCAGCGTGCGCTCCATCACGCAATCGCTGGCCCAGGCGCGCGATCTGGCCGAGCGCATCGCCAGCGGCGATCTGTCGCACGAGGTGCATGCCACGCAGCAGGACGAGGTGGGCCAGTTGGTGACCGCCATGGGCCGCATGCAGGACTCGCTGCGCGGCCTGGTGCGCCAGGTGCAGGAAGCGTCGGGCAGCATCTCCACGGCCAGCACCGAGATCGCCTCGGGCAACCACGACCTGAGCCAGCGCACCGAGCAGACGGCGGCCAACCTGGAAGAAACCGCGTCGTCCATGGAGCTGCTCACCAGCACCGTGCAGCAGAGCGCGCAGTCCGCGCGCCAGGCGAGCGAATTCGCCACCACCGCGGCCGAGGTGGCCGCGCGCGGCGGCGCCGTGGTGTCGCAGGTGGTCAGCACCATGGGGCAGATCACCGACAGCTCGCGCAAGATCGCCGACATCACCGGCGTGATCGATTCCATCGCCTTCCAGACCAACATCCTGGCGCTGAACGCCGCCGTGGAAGCCGCCCGCGC
>NZ_BAAJYS010000616.1:0-1501 GCF_057543315.1 Acidovorax sp. KPB24-07 | reverse complement strand
CGCTGGTGCTGTGGAGCCTGGCGCACAAGGCCTCCACGCTGACGGCCCTGTCGGCCGGCTCCCACTACGCGACTCTCAAACGTGCTGGCGGCCGACCAGCGCGCCCTGGCCGAGCGCTTCGCCTCGCGCGCGTGGACCGCTGGGCCGGCGTGGCCCACCAGCCGGGCATCGCCGGCGCCCCGGTGCTGGACGGCGCCGCGGCGGTGTTCGAGTGCTTCAACCGCAGCCAGTACGTGGAGGGCGACCACACGATCTTCGTGGGCGAGGTGGAGCGCTGCAGCCACCGCACGGGCGCCTCGCCGCTGCTCTACCACGGCGGCACGTTCTACACCGAGCACCCGCTGGGCGCCGCGCCCGCGCTGCATGCCGAGATCCGCAAATGACGGCGCCGCGGGCCCTTCGAGGGGGCACCGCGGCGCGGCGGGGACCGAACGGCCAGGGTGGCGGCTATTTCACGCCGTCGGGCAGCTCGATCTTGACCTCCAGCACTTCCAGGTTGTCCTGGCGCTCCAGGTGCACCTTGATGTCGTCGGCGTGGATCGATACGTACTTGGAGATCACCGCCACCAGTTCGCGCTGCAGCGCGGGCAGGTAGTCGGGCGTGGAGGCGTTGCGGCCGTTGCGTTCGTGCGCGAGGATGATCTGCAGGCGCTCCTTGGCGACCGAGGCGGTCTTCTTTTTCTCGCCCAGCAGGAAAGACAACAGAGACATGCGTTACCTCCCGCCGAAGATGCGTTTGAAGAAGCCGGGCTTGTGCGCGTCGATGAACCGCAGGGGCTTGTCCTCGCCGAGGAAGCGGGCCACCACGTCCTTGTAGGCCTCGGACACGTCGGTGCCCTGCATGTGGATGGCGGGCGTGCCCTGGTTGGAGGCCTGCAGCACGTTCTCGGACTCGGGCACCACGCCGATCAGCTCGATGCGCAGGATGTCCTGGATGTCCTCCAGCGACAGCATCTGCCCGTCTTCCACGCGGTTGGGGTTATAGCGCGTGATGAGCAGGTGCTCCTTCACGGGCTCGCCGCCGGCGATGGCGCGCTTGGTCTTGCTGCCCAGCATGCCCAGGATGCGGTCGGAGTCGCGCACCGAGGACACCTCGGGGTTGGTCACCAGCAGCGCCTCGTCGGCGAAGTGCATGGCCATGAGCGCGCCGCTCTCGATGCCGGCGGGCGAGTCGCAGACGATGTACTCGAAGCCCATGCCGGACAGGTCGTTCAGGATCTTCTCCACGCCGTCCTGCGTGAGCGCATCCTTGTCGCGCGTCTGGCTGGCGGCCAGCACGAACAGGTTGTCGCACTGCTTGTCCTTGATGAGGGCCTGGTTCAGGTTGGCCTCGCCCTGGATCACGTTGATGAGGTCATACACCACGCGGCGCTCGCAGCCCATGATGAGGTCCAGGTTGCGCAGGCCGACGTCGAAGTCGATCACCGCGGTCTTGTGGCCGCGCAGTGCGAGGCCGGATGCGAAGCTGGCACTGGTGGTGGTCTTGCCCACGCCACCCTTG
>NZ_BAAJYS010000615.1:0-1508 GCF_057543315.1 Acidovorax sp. KPB24-07 | reverse complement strand
GCCCGCGCAGGCAGCCTCGGCCAGCGCGGGGTGGCCGGCCAGGCCCAGGTAATCGTTGCTGCAAAAAGCCAGCATGGGCGCACCATCGACCAGCAGGTGCGCGCCGCCGGCCGGCACCACGGCGCGGCGCCGGCGGCGCAGGTGGGCGGCGTCGAGCGCGGCGATGCGTGCCGGGAACTCGTCGATCCAGGAGGCGGCGTCGGGGCGGGGGCTCATCGGGTCGTCCATGCGGCGGGAAGGTCGAAGGGCAGCGCACGGGCGTCCGGCACGGCCTGGTAGGGAATGTCGGCCAGCAGCGGGGCGCCCAGGCGCTGCGCGAGCCAGTCGAGGTTTTCTTGCGGCGCCCGCATGTGCGGGTCGATGCGGCTGGCGATCCAGCCAGCCAGCGGCAGGCCGCGCGCGCGCACGGCATCGGCCGTGAGCGCGGCGTGGCTCAGGCAGCCCAGCCGCAGGCCCACCACCAGCACCACGGGCAGGCCCAGGGCCTGGGCGAGGTCGGCGCCGGTCTCGGTGTCCGACAGCGGCACGTGGAAACCGCCCGCGCCTTCGACGACGACCGCATCGGCCTGCGCCGCCAGCGCTTCGTAGCTGCGCACGATGTGCGCGATGTCGATGCGCGTGCCCGCGCGCTCGGCGGCGATGTGGGGCGAGAGCGGGTCGGGCAGCAGCACGGGGTTGTCCAGCGCCGGGGGCACCGCGATGGTGGAGGCGGCGCGCAGGGCGAGGGCGTCTTCGTTGGCGAGCTGGCCATGGTGCCATTCGGCGCCCGCGGCGATGGGCTTCATGCCCACGACGCGCGTGTGGTGGCGCGCCAGCGCGTGCAGCAGGCCGGCCGAGGCCAGCGTCTTGCCCACGCCGGTGTCGGTGCCGGTGACGAAGCAGGCGAATGCCGGGGTCGGGTTCATGGGGAGGTCTCCTCGGCCAGCGTGGCCTGCAGTGCGGCGAAGGCGGCATCGCCCAGGTGCTGCACGGCCTCGTCGTCGAGCACGTAGGGCGGCATGGCGTAGAGCGTTTTGCCGATGGGGCGCAGCACCAGTCCGCGCGCCATGGCGTGGCGGTGGTAGCGGCGGGAAAAATCGGGCAGGGTGGTGTCCACGTCCCACGCCCACACCATGCCCAGCCGGCGCGCATGGCGCACGCGCGGGTGCTGCGTGATGGGCGCGCAGGCGGCGTCGATGCGCCCGGCCAGCGCCGCATTGGCCGCGAGCGGGTCGAGCTGGTCGAACAGCTCCAGCGTGGCCAGCGCCGCGCGGCAGGCCAGCGGGTTGCCGGTGTAGGAGTGCGAATGCAGGAAGCCGCGGGCCACGTCGTCGTCGTAGAACGCGGCGTACATGGCCTCGGTGGTGAGCACGGCCGACAGCGGCAGCGTGCCGCCCGTGAGGCCCTTGGACAGGCAGATGAAATCGGGCCGGATGCCGGCCTGCTGGTGCGCGAACATCGTGCCGGTGCGGCCGAAGCCGGTGGCGATCTCGTCCACCACCAGGTGCACGCCGTAGCGGTCGCACAGC
>NZ_BAAJYS010000614.1:0-1516 GCF_057543315.1 Acidovorax sp. KPB24-07 | reverse complement strand
TTTTCCTCCAGCGCGCGCTCCGCTTCCTCCTTGGCCGCTCGGTAACGTTCTGCGAGCTGCAACCGCTGGCGCTCCATTTCCACCTGCTGCACGACGAATCGGCGCGACCCCCAGGCATGTCGCAAGATCACGCCGCCAAAGAGAGCCACCAGCGCGAGCATGGCCTGCCAGCGCTCGGGGAAATACCATGTCACGGCGGCCAGGATCGGACCGTACGTCGCCACGAAAAACGGAAAGAAAACGCGGGGCTGGGGCGCGAGGAAAGTCGTGCCGGAGGCGATCACCGCACACATGACGAGGTACACCAGGAGCCAGGAAATCCTGGGGTGCTCCCTGTGTGAGTGCGATGGGCACGACCCAGAGCAAACCGTCCGCCACTGCCAGCACCTGGAAGATCCGTTCCCAGCGAGGCACCACCTCAGCATCGGGCCGCGCGGCGTCGCGGCGGAAGCGCCACTGCAGGACCAACAGCAGGCCCGCGAAGGCGAGGAATGCCCCCCACCACAAGAGCATCTGGCCGGATGGTGCTCCGCTGCGCGCAAGCAGCCATGTCAGTACGCCCGGGATGACGAGCGCAGGAATCTCCGAGGCCCCGCCACGCGATGCGAACGATTGAAGCAGGCGCCGCCTTACTGCCAGGTCGAGCGCTGCGTTGGATGTTTGGTCTTCGGCAGCGGGCTCGGTGTGCCACGCGTCGGGACAGCGGCTGTCGGGTGCGATCAGCATCTACGATAGGACTGCACGATAGTCGATACGGTGTCCATGGTGGGGCATCGCACGCGCCTCGCATGGCGTGCGCGCGCGCCCAGGGGGCACGAGGTTCAGGGTGCCAAGGTGTTCAGTTCCGCGCTGCTGCAGGGACGTTGCAAGCCGGGCGCCGTGATATCGAAACGGACGCAAATGCCGATATCGCCCGGCCGACCGGGAGTCGTGTTGGTTATCAGATGGCCTTTGGAGTCCACTTCGAAGCGATAATTGTTGTAGGCGACGGGCTGCCCGTTGTCGCAGGAATAGGTGCCCGAGCTTTCGATGCCTCGGCCCGCGATGCGGTAGGTGCCTGTGTATAAGCAGCTGTGGGAGCCGCTAAACCCGTAATTCAACCGGAACTGGCCGTCGCGCGCGGAAAACGACAGCACGGCGGGATACCCCGTCACGCTGGTGCCGCCAATGTTCCGGATCCGATAGTTTTGATTGAAGCGTGCCGTGTGGTTCTCGTACTGGAACCGCGCGATTCGGCGAGGGGTGTCGCCCGGCAGGGTCACCGTTCCCGTCGTTGCAGAATCGAAATCGATGCGCATCTGCCCGAGGTCGGCCGCTTCCTCGCCGTGACCTTGGGCGCCACCGAGTACGGGGCCGTTGCGAAACTCGCGCAGGTCGCCAGAGAAAGCCGTCTGTCCATCAGCGCGCACACCGCCGGCTTGCAGAAAGAGCGAGGAACCATCCGGCCGGTAGCCGACATAGGTCACGACCATCGCCTTGCCTTGCTGTGTGTCGATCTGCAGGCTGCGGCCCGGTC
>NZ_BAAJYS010000613.1:0-1517 GCF_057543315.1 Acidovorax sp. KPB24-07 | reverse complement strand
CGTCTCTGCCCCCGGGCCAGGCGCTGGCACCGGTGCCAGCGCCGGTGCCGGGTGGCGCGCCGGCGCCGGCCGTCGATCCCCATGCGGCCGAGATCGACTCCATGGTGCTGAATGCCTCCATCCTGAACGGGGCGCTGGAGCTGCTGCCGCAGTCGCTGGCCTCCATGGCGATCATTCCGCTGCAGACGCGGCTGGTCTACCGCATCGGCAAGCTGTACGGCTACGAGCTGGACAAGGGCCACATCACCGACTTTCTCGCCACGGTGGGCGTGGGCCTCACCTCGCAGTACGTGGAGCAGTTCGGCCGCAAGCTGGTGGGCGGGCTGCTGGGCAAGGTGATGGGCGGCATGGGCCGCGCGGTGGGCAGCGCCGCCACGGGCTCGGCGTTCTCGTTCGCCACCACGTACGCGCTGGGCAAGGTGGCGCAGCGCTACTACGCCGGGGGCCGCACGCTGGGCAAGGACGCGCTCAAATCCTCCTTCTCGCGCACGGTGGACGAGGCGCGCAACCTGCAGCAGCGCTACGCGCCGCAGATCCAGCAACGTGCGCAGGGCCTCGATGTGGGCAAGCTGCTGCGCGAACTGCGCGCCTGATCCGGCGGCGCGCGGTGCCGGCCACGGGGTGAATCCGCCACCCCGGGCGCCAAGGGTGGTTTGCTATGAAAAATATAGCTATACGCCCTAGTATCAATTGTGCTGGAGGCACTTTTAATGCCCAGCCGTCCTGTCACGGCGGCGGGGTCTTGGGCTGGTAGTCGCAGTACGGCGCCACCACGCATTCCCAGCAGCGCGGCTTGCGCGCCTGGCACACGTAGCGGCCCAGCAGGATCAGCCAGTGGTGCGAGTCCACCGCATAGGCCGCAGGAACACGCTTGATGAGCTGCAGCTCCACCGCCAGCGGGTTCTTGCCGGGCGCGAGGCCCGTGCGGTTGCTGACGCGGAAGATGTGCGTGTCCACCGCCATGGTGGGCTGGCCGAACGCCACGTTCAGCACCACGTTGGCCGTCTTGCGGCCCACGCCGGGCAGGGCCTCCAGCGCCTCGCGGGTGCGGGGCACCACGCCGCCGTGCTGCTCCACCAGGATGCGGCAGGTGGCCATCAGGTGACGGGCCTTGCTGCGGTACAGCCCGATGGTCTTGATGTAGCCCTCCAGCCCTTCCAGCCCGAGGTCGAGGATGGCCTGCGGCGTGCCCGCCACCGGAAAGAGCTTGCGCGTGGCCTTGTTCACGCCCACGTCGGTGGCCTGGGCCGAGAGCAGCACCGCGGCCAGCAGCTCGAACACCGTGGTGTATTCCAGCTCCGTGTTGGGCATGGGGTTGGCGGCCTTCAGGGCGGCGAAGAAGGGTTCGATCTGCGCGGTCTTCATGGTGGAAATGTCGTTGTGGGCACGCGGGGAGCCGCATTGTCCCGCAGCCGGCCGCCCGGGCGCCTGCCGGCCCGGCGGCGGGCCGCCGCCCGGGCGGGTTCACGGGGAATTGACGGGCGCCGGCGCATTTTTTACGGCGTTTTATAGCCGCG
>NZ_BAAJYS010000612.1:0-1519 GCF_057543315.1 Acidovorax sp. KPB24-07 | reverse complement strand
GCCCCACGGCGATGGGGGGTTCGCGCCCGCCGCGGCCAGCCGCGCTGTCCCGGGGCCGGCCGGACCGCAGGCCCGTCGGGTCAGAACGGTGCGCGTCGTCTTCGGCACCGTTGGCCGCCACGGCAGCAGGGCCGCTCGAAGGCGCAGGGGCGGCAGGGTCGGCCGCCGGCGCTGCCGGGGGCGTGCCGCCCAGTTCGGTGCGGCCTTCGCCACCCAGCGCCTCGATCAGGTCGGGAATCAACTTGCTGAGTTCGCCCGTGGCGATGGCCACGTCGGTGTCGAAGCCGCCGTCATCGGCCTTGGTGCCTTCGAACACCGTGTCCAGGAACGATATCTTGCGCACCTGCAGGCCTTCGCTCAGCAAAAAGGACACGCGGTCGTCCCAGGTCATCGCGAGCTTGGTGGGCAGCTTGCCGGCGGCGATGTGCTCGCGCACCTCGTCGATGTCGAGCGGATGGCGGGCATAGCGCACCACGGCCTTGGCCTCGTCGGCGCTCTTGAGCTCGCACTCGCGGTCCACGCTGAAGCCCACGGGCGGCTCCTGCGTGCTGAGCCAGTGCGACATGGCGGCCTGGGGCGAGGTCTGCGTATCGAGCAGCGCCACCGACAGGCCGGGCAGCGCCTCGACCAGCAGCGTGACGACCTCGTCGGCCCGCGACTGGCTGCTGGTGTCCAGCACCAGCCAGTGGGCCTGCGGGTCGATCCACACCCACATCGATCCCTGCTTGGTGAAGGCCATGGGCAGCAGGTCGAGCTTGGCCTCGTCCTTGAGCTCCTTGGCTTCCTTCTTGCCGGGCTTGCGGCCAGTTTCCTGCTCGATGCGCGCGGCCTTTTCCTTGACCTTGCGGTTGAGCACCGAGCCGGGCAGCATCTTGGACTCGACCATGAAGCGCAGCACCCACTGCCCGCCCACGGATTCGGCCATGGGGCCGTGCGCGTCGCCCCGCGGCGGCACCCAGCCCAGCGATTTTTCCTGCGTGGCGCCGCACTCCACGAACGGCGTCTTGGCCAGCGCCTCCTCCACCTGCGGCAGGTCCACCTGCCACTGCGGCGCGATGCGGTACACGATCATGTTCTTGAACACGGAAATCCTTCAGCTCTGACGTTCATTGGCACACCCTGGGGCGCACGCCCGGGGGCGCGGCGCGGTGCAGCGGGGTGCCATTGTCGGGGGTGCGGTCGGCGCCGGGCCCGCGGCCTGGCGTGACCTTCGCTGGCATGGCACCCCGTTTGCTATGGATTCAATAGCTGCACAGGCAATCAATACGCCGGCATGGGGCCATTCCCATCCCCCGTTGCACGGACAGGGCAACCAACCCTTGTCACAACTTTACACAGCCACACGAACGCCTCACGCCGGCGTTACACAGGGGGAAGACACTGGCCCTCAACCGCTGCAACGGTCGTTGCGGCGGACCCACTCGCCCCCTGGGGCAAGAAAGGAACCACCATGTCCATCTTCTTCCAACGACGCATCGCCGGCGCTGCCGCCGCCACCGCCCTGCTGGCCGCCCTGGCC
>NZ_BAAJYS010000611.1:0-1521 GCF_057543315.1 Acidovorax sp. KPB24-07 | reverse complement strand
CTGGATCGGCGCCGCGCCGGCGCGCGCACAGGGCACGGCGCTGCGCATCGCGCAATCTACCGCGCTCACCGGGCCGCTGGGCGACCTGGGCTCGGCCATGCACCAGGGCGCCAAGGCCGCCTTCGCCGCCATCAACGCCCAGGGCGGCGTGCAGGGCCAGGCGATCGAACTCACCACGCTGGACGACGGCTACGACATCCCCCGCGCGCTGGCCAACGTGGACAAATTCCTCGCCGACCGCGAGCAGTTCGCGCTCTTCAACTGCATGGGCACGCCCATGGTCGAGGCCATGCTGCCCAAGGTGCTGCCCTCGGGCATGCCGTTCTTCGCCCCGTTCACCGGCGCCATGCTCAGCCGCGTGAAGGGCGCGCGCAGCGTGTTCAACGTGCGCGCCACCTACGCCGACGAGGCCGACAAGCTGGTCCAGCACTTCTCCACGCTGGGCATCCGGCGCATCGCCGTGGCCTACCAGAACAACGCCTTCGGCAAGGAGGTGTTCAACGCCGCCCGCGACGCCATGGCCCGGCTGAAGCTGGGCGAACCGCTGTCCGGCACCGTCGAAAGCGATGCGTCGAACGCCGGCGCCACGGCGCGCCAGGTGGCCGACGGCAACCCCGAGGCGGTGCTGATCGGCCTGGCCGGCAAGCCGGCGCTGGAGTTCGTGAAAGCCTTCCGGAGCCTTCGGCGCGGCACCGCGCTGTATGCCACGTCCGTGATGGGCACCTCGGCCGCCGTCAAGGCCCTGGGACCGGATGCCGTCGGGCTCACCATCTCGCAGGTCGTGCCGCTGCCCACCAACGTGGTGGTGCCGGTGGTGCGCGAATTCCAGGCCGCCTGGAAAGCCGTGGGCGCCACGGCCGAGCCCTCGCACCTGGCGCTGGAGGGCTACATCAACGCCCGCGTGTTCGCCCAGGCCCTGCAGCGCGCGGGCCGCAACCCGTCGCGCGCCGCCTTCGTGGACGCCACCTGGAGCCTCAAGAACTGGGACCTGGGCGGCTTCGAAGTGAACGCCACCGGCCCGGAACGCAGCGCCTCGCGCTTCGTCGAGCTGACCCTCGTGGGGCGGGATGGGCGGTTCATCCGCTGAGCCGCACAGCGGTCGCCGGCCCGCGATCACCAGAACGCGGTGGACGAATCATTTGCTATTAAATATATAGCAATACAGGCATGAAATCCGCCGGCATGGGCCTGTTTTGGCCTGTACCAGCGCACCCGCTGCGCCCTCGACTTCGCCCTTGGCTTCGCCTTCACTGCGACGGCACGGCGTAGCGGTAGCCCCGGAATGCCCACACCGTGCGGGACGGCTCGATCTTCTCCAGCACCACGCCCGGTGCGGCCTGGTCGCCCTCGTGCAGCACCTGCCCATTGACGATGGCCATGCGGTAGGCCGGGTTGGCCGAATAGGTGGCGCCGCTGAACTGCATGGCCGGCAATTGCTCGCGCACGGACGGCGGCAGATCGCGCTGCGCCACGACGGGCTGGGCCGGGGCCTGGGCGGGCGGCGCCACGGCGGGTGCGGCC
>NZ_BAAJYS010000610.1:0-1522 GCF_057543315.1 Acidovorax sp. KPB24-07 | reverse complement strand
TGCCGTGCACCAGCAGGTGGGCGTAGTGCGCGCGCAGGTCGCGGTTCTGCTCGCGCGCCTCGCGCGCCACCACGGGTGCGCACAGCACCAGGTCGGCCATCACCAGGGGCTCCTGTGCGTAGTCGAAGGTGAGCACGTTGGTGGCGTAGTCCTTGCGGCGGTACTCGCGGTTGAGGGACTGGCCTTCTTCGGCATCGACGATGCGCACGGTGATCTCGGCGTCGCTGGACAGCGCGTGGCGGATGAAGCGCGCTGCGGCATGGCGGGGCAGGGCGGCGCGGTGTTCCTGCACCCCGGGAAAGCGCGCGAACTGCAGCGACAGGGTCAGATGGTTCAGGGTCATTTGGGCCTCTGGCGCATTTTTCACTAGGGCGTTGTGCTATTGATTCAGGAGTGTCCTGCGCGGCTGCCCGCCGCGCGCTGGGCATCGTAGGCGTCCACGATGCGGGCGATGAGCGGGTGGCGCACCACGTCGGCGGTGGTGAACCGGGTGATCGCGATGCCCTTGACGCGCTTGAGCACCCGCTCGGCGTCGATCAGGCCGCTCATCGCGCCCTTGGGCAGGTCGATCTGGCTCACGTCACCCGTCACCACGGCGCGGGCGCCGAAGCCGATGCGGGTGAGGAACATCTTCATCTGCTCGGGCGTGGTGTTCTGGGCCTCGTCCAGGATGATGAAGGCGTTGTTCAGCGTGCGCCCGCGCATGAAGGCCAGCGGCGCGATCTCCAGCGCATTGCGCTCGAAGGCCTTCTGCACCTTCTCGTAGCCCATCAGGTCGTAGAGGGCGTCGTACAGCGGGCGCAGGTACGGGTCCACCTTCTGCGTGAGGTCGCCGGGCAGAAAGCCCAGGCGCTCCCCGGCCTCGACCGCCGGCCGCGTCAGCACGATGCGCTGCACCGCGTTGCGCTCCAGGGCGTCCACCGCGCAGGCGACGGCCAGGTAGGTCTTGCCGGTGCCGGCGGGGCCGATGCCGAAGGTGATGTCGTGGCTGGCGATGTTGTCCAGGTAGTTGCTCTGCGTGGGGGTGCGCGCGCGCAGGTCGGCGCGGCGGGTGTTGAGCGTCACTGCGCCGTCACCGGGCGCCTCCAGCATGGCGCTGTCGCCGGCCAGCATGAGCTGCAGGTGCTCCTCGGCGATGGGCCGCTCGGCCATTTCGTACAGCGCCTGGAGCAGCTCCATCGCCTGGGTGGCCTTGGCCTTCGGCCCATCCACCTTGAACTGCTCGTGCCGGTGCGCGATGCTGACCGACAGCGCCGTCTCGATGGTGCGCAGGTTCGCATCGGCCGGGCCGCACAGGTGCGACAGCCGGTTGTTGTTGTGGGGGGTGAAGGTGTGTCGCAGGATCACGCGGATAATTCCGGTTGGATGGCCGCAACGGTGCGGCGAAGGACATCAATGATAGGCAAACTCACCGGCACGCTGCTGGAAAAGAACCCGCCAGAAGTGCTGCTGGACTGCCACGGCGTCGGCTACGAGGTGCAGGTGCCCATGAGCACCTTCTACAACCTGCCGCCCGTGGGGG
>NZ_BAAJYS010000609.1:0-1523 GCF_057543315.1 Acidovorax sp. KPB24-07 | reverse complement strand
TTTTAATAGCAAACAAACAGCTTGCCGTCACACGACAATTGTTTCCATTTGTCGCATAGGTGATTCGTTGTCAGTACTTTCACGCCATACAGGGGTTGCGTTGTGCTGCTATATTGCACTGCAACATATCCGGAGTTTCGCGCCAAATGCTTTACAACATCTACGAAACCCAGCGTTCGCTCATGGAGCCGTTCGCGGACTTTGCCCAGACCGCCTCCAAGCTCTACAGCAACCCCGTGTCGCCCTTCAGCCAGACGGTCTTCGCCCAGCGCATGTCCGCGGGCTATGACCTGCTGTACCGCCTGGGCAAGGATTACGAGAAGCCGGTGTTCGGCATCCACACCGTCAGCGTGGAGGGCACCGATGTCGCCATCCACGAACGGGTGGAGATCGACAAGCCCTTTTGCGAGTTGCGCCGCTTCAAGCGCTTCTCGGACGACCCCGCCACCCTCACCCACATCAAGCAGCAGCCCGCCGTGCTGATCGTGGCGCCGTTGTCGGGCCACTACGCCACGCTGCTGCGCGACACCGTGCGCACCATGCTGCAGGGCCACAAGGTCTACATCACCGACTGGAAGAATGCCCGCCTCGTGCCGCTGGCCGACGGTGCCTTCCATCTGGATGACTACGTGAACTACGTGCAGGAGTTCATCCGCCACCTGCAGTCGCGCTACGGCAACTGCCACGTGGTCAGCGTGTGCCAGCCCACGGTGCCGGTGCTGGCCGCCGTGTCGCTCATGGCCAGCCGCGGCGAGACCACCCCGCTGTCCATGACCATGATGGGCGGGCCCATCGACGCGCGCAAATCCCCCACTGCGGTGAACAACCTGGCCACGAACCGCAGCTACGAGTGGTTCGAGAACAACGTGATCTACCGCGTGCCCGACAGCTTCCCCGGCGCGGGCCGGCGCGTGTACCCCGGCTTCCTGCAGCACACCGGCTTCGTGGCGATGAACCCCGACCGCCACGCCACCAGCCACTACGACTATTTCAAGGACCTCATCAAGGGCGACGACGCCAGCGCCGAGGCCCACCGCAAGTTCTACGACGAATACAACGCCGTGCTGGACATGGATGCGGACTATTACCTGGAAACCATCAAGACCGTCTTCCAGGACTACAGCCTCGTGCACGGCACCTGGGATGTGCGCGCCCCTGAAGGCCAGCCCGAGCGCGTGCGCCCGCAGGACATCCACACCACCGCGCTGCTCACCGTCGAAGGCGAGCTGGACGACATCTCCGGCTCCGGCCAGACCGAGGCCGCGCACAGCCTGTGCACCGGCATCGCCCAGAAGAACCGCAGCCACTACGAAGTGAAGGGCGCGGGCCACTACGGCATCTTCAGCGGCCGCCGCTGGCGTGAGCTGGTGTACCCCCAGGTGCGCGACTTCATCCTGGCCCATGAGCCCGCCCACGCGGCCGATACCGGCACCACGCCCCTGCCCAGCGACGACACACCGCGCCGCCGGACCGGTGCTGCGGCGGCCGTGCACGCGGACACAGCCGGGCTGAAGGCCGCGGCC
>NZ_BAAJYS010000608.1:0-1524 GCF_057543315.1 Acidovorax sp. KPB24-07 | reverse complement strand
CCAGCAGGCCCAGCCGCAGCAGCCCGCCCGCGCCGGCCACGCCGAGCCCGCGGCCCGCCTGCGCCTGGGTTTCGAGGGTGAACGCTTCGGTGATGCCCTGGCGGTACACGCCCGAGGCCAGGGGCCGGCCGTAGGACAGGCTGCGAAAGCCGTAGGCGCGCCGCAGCGCCCCGAGCGACAGCGAGTAGTCGGTCCAGCCCGGGCGCAGCAGCTGCGTGTTGACGTAGAACGGCACCGAGGTCAGCACCTGCCGCCCGAGCGCGTCGGTGGTCACCACCGAGGCCGTGCCCGAGCCGTTCACCGTGGGCAGCTCGCCCAGCGTGAACGGGCCCGGCGCGACGGCCCGGTTGGCCGCGCGAAAGCCGTTGATGAACACGTCCACCGCCGAGGGCACGGCCGCCTGGCCCGAGAAGGCGGGCAGCGGATAGGTCACCAGGTCGGGCCGGATGCTGAAGTTGCGCGACCACTGCACGCCGCCCATGCGCACCGGCGTGCTCCACGGCAGCGAGCCGGTGATGACGTCGCCGTACACGGTCTGCGTGGCCTCCTGCGTCTCGGGCCGGGTCCACTGCGTGTCGTAGCGCACGTAGCCGGTCGACATGCCGGTGGCGCCGCGGCGCAGGATGCCGGTGCTGGACACCACGCCGGGCTCGCCGAAGTACCGGGCCTCGGACCAGACCGACGAGGTGGTGCGGCCCTGCGTGGTCATGGCGTAGGCGTCGTAGTTGAACAGCACGCCGCTGCCTCCGCCCAGCGGCAGCTGCGTGCGGCTGTGGTCGGCCAGGTCCTGCATCGGCAGCCATTCTGGCGGCACCTGCAGCAGCAGGCGCTGGCCCAGGCTGTCGTACTGGGCCGAGACGCCGGGCAGGGTGTCCACCGCCACGGGAGCGCCATCCGGCTCGGGGGTCTGCACGTGCAGCTCGCGCAGCGTTTCCGCGTCGATCTCGTAATGGGGGCCGCTGTGCTGCACCTTGACGACCTCGCCGGTGGTCCTTCCGTTGACCACGATCTCCAGGAACAGCGTGACCGGGGCGCCGGCATGCGCGTCCGGCACCGGATAGTCGCTGGCACTGAGCAGGCGCGGCAGGCATGCCGCCAGCACCCCCCACCGGGCGATACGGGTGCGCAGCGGAGAGGGGCGCGGTTCATTGCGATGCACGGGGCAGCTGGGCTTCTCGCCCGTTGACCGTCACCATCAGGTCGTGGTCGGGTGAGGGCGGCGGCGCCAGGTCCAGCGGCATCTGGCCATGGGGCAGCACGTAGTTCAGCACGTCCTTGGGTGGCGCCGCACGGCTGCCGCCGCGCGCCCAGGCGACGGAAGTGATGCGCGCGTGCGACGCGCCATGGTTGTGCACCACGACCTGGCCGGTGCGGCCAGCGCCCGTGAGGGCCCACGACAGTTCGGGGGTGATGACGGTGGTGCCATCGACCAGCGACCGGGTGTCGGCCAGACGCTGCGGCAGCGTGTCCGGCCCGTAGACGAAGAGCGGGATCGCATAGCGGATCTGCAGGCGCACGGCCACC
>NZ_BAAJYS010000607.1:0-1532 GCF_057543315.1 Acidovorax sp. KPB24-07 | reverse complement strand
CGCGCGGCCGGTCAGGGCGGCGGCAGCGGCGGATGGGCGGGAAACTGCACGCTGAACCGGGCGCCCGGCGGCACTTGGCCGGGGTGCGCGTCTTCCAGTTGCACGGTGGCGCTGTGCTGGCGCGCGATCTCCAGCACGATCGGCAGGCCCAGGCCCGAGCCGTCCGCGTCGTTGCCCAGCACGCGATAGAAGGGGCGGAACACCAGTTCGCGCTCGGCCAGCGGCACGCCGGGGCCCGAATCTTCGACCTGCAGCAGCAGCACGTGGCCGAAGGTGTCGGCCAGCACCCGCGCGGTGATGATCCCCGGCGCCCCGGGCCCCGAGGGCGTGTAGTTGATCGCGTTGTCCAGCAGGTTGCGCGCCAGCTCCTTGAGCAGCGTGGGATTGCCCTCCATCCACACGCCGGGCGCACCGGGCTCGGCGCCCTCGTACCCCAGGTCGATATGCTTTTCCAGGGCGCGCGGCACGCAGTCGCGCACCACCTCGATCACCAGCCGGGCCAGGTCCACCGGTTGCCGCGCCAGGGCCGTTCCACTGCCTTCCGCGCGGGCCAGGGCCAGCAGCTGGTTCACCGTGTGCGTGGCGCGGATGCTGGAGCGGCCGATCTGCTGCAGCGATCGCTTCAACTCCTCGGTGCTGGTGCCTTCGCGCTGCGCCAGGTCGGCCTGCATGCGCAGCCCGGCCAATGGCGTCTTGAGCTGGTGCGCCGCATCGGCCAGAAAGCGCTTTTGCGTGGCCAGCGAGTCGCTGAGCCGGCCCAGCAGATCGTTCACCGAGTCCACCAATGGCGCCACCTCCAGCGGCACCGCCTTGTGGTCGAGCGGCGAAAGGTCGTCGGGCTTGCGGGCGCGGATGCGCTCCTCCAGCAGGCTCAAGGGCTGGATGCCGCGCGCCAGGGCCAGCCACACCAGCAGCACGGCCAGCGGCAGGATCACGAACTGCGGCAGCATCACGCCCTTGATGATTTCCGTGGCCAGCACGCTGCGCTTTTCGCGCGTCTCGGCCACCTGCACCAGCGCGGCCGGCGCGCCCGGCAGCGGCACCCGCACCCAGATGGACGCCACGCGGATCTCGATGCCGCGCAGCTCGGCATCGCGCAGGCGAACTTCGCCGGACAGGGGGCGCTCGTCCTCGGGCGGCGGCGGGCGCGGCAGGTCGCGCTCGCCCGAGAGGAACTCGCCCGTGGGCGAGACCACTTGGTAGTAAACGATGTCGGATTCGTCGGCACGCAGGATTTCGCTGGCCGGCTGCGGCAGGTTGAACTGCGCCTTGCCGCCCTGCACCGTGACCAGTTGGGCCAGGGCGTGGGCGTTGTACTCCAGCGCGCGGTCGAAGGGCTTGTTGGCCAGGCCCTGCGCCACCAGCCAGGTGAGCGCCAGGCTCACGGGCCACAGCAGCAGGAGCGGCGTGAGCATCCAGTCCAGGATCTCGCCGAAGAGGGAGCGCTGCTCGCGCTGGAAGATCTTCAAGACAGGACGCCGGTGGAGGGGTTCAAGCCAAAAGGGCCGTCAGCGCAATCATCACTAGGGCAT
>NZ_BAAJYS010000606.1:0-1535 GCF_057543315.1 Acidovorax sp. KPB24-07 | reverse complement strand
CTCGTGGCCAGCGGCCACCCGGACCCGCTGGGCGAGAAGCCCGGCGGCGACACCACCGTGTTCGCCACCGGGCGCAACGCCTTCTCGTTCCCCGCGGCCAACCTGCCGGACGACGAGCGCACGCGCTTTGTCATCGGCAACTCGTTCTTTCGCCGCAACTGGGTGGAGGCACCCGCCTCGACCAAGGCGCGCGACGGCCTGGGGCCGCACTTCATCGCGCGCTCGTGCGGCGGCTGCCACGTGCAGGACGGCCGGGGGGCGCCGCCCGAGATCTTCAACCGCCTGGGCGAGACCAAGGACCCCACGGTGGCGCTGCTGATCCGCCTGTCCATCCCCGGTGCCGACGGCCACGGCGGACCGCTGCACGAGCCTGTGTACGGCGACCAGTTCAACAACGCGGGCATCACCGGCGTGAAGCCCGAGGGCCGCGTCACCCTGCGCTACCAGACCATCCAGGGCCAGTTCGCCGACGGCACGCCCTACACCCTGCTCGACCCGAAATACGGCTTTGCCGACCTAGGGTACGGGCCGATGCACCCGGACGTGATGGTCAGCCCGCGCATCGCGCCACAGATCATCGGCGTGGGCCTGCTGGAGGCCATCGACGAGGCCGACATCCTGGCCAATGCCGCCGACCAGGCCAAGGCGCCCGGCCCCATCAAGGGCGTGCCCAACCGCGTGTGGGATGCGCCATCGGCCCGGATGATGATCGGCCGCTTCGGCTGGAAGGGCAACGTGGCCACCATCGCGCACCAGACCGGCGGCGCCTTCGTGGGCGACATGGGCATCACCTCGCGCCACTTCCCGCACGAGGCCTGCACGCCCGCGCAAAAGGACTGCCTGGCCGCACCCAGCGGCAAGAGCGCGGGCCGCCAGGGCCAGCCGGGCGTGGAGATCGACGACAAGACCTTCGACGACGTGGTGTTCTACCAGGCCACGCTCGCCCCGCCCGCCCGCCGCAAGGTGAACGACGTGCAGGTGCAGCGCGGCCAGGCGCTCTTCGCGCAGGCCCAGTGCGCCGCCTGCCACCGCCCCAGCTACGTCACCAAGGAAGGGCCGTTCCCGCGCCTGACCAGCAAGGCCGTCTCGGGCCAGCGCATCTGGCCCTACACCGACATGCTGCTGCACGACATGGGCGAAGCCCTGGCAGACCACCGGCCCGACTTCGCGGCCAACGGCCGGCAGTGGAAGACGCCCCCGCTGTGGGGCACGGGCCTGATCCAGGACGTGAACGGCCACACCCGCCTGCTGCACGACGGCCGCGCGCGCGGCGTGCTCGAAGCCATCCTGTGGCACGGCGGCGAGGCCGAGGAAGCCAAGCAGAACGTGCTCAAGATGAACAAGGCCGAGCGCGATGCGCTCGTGCAATTCGTGGAGTCGCTATGACGAAATTCCCTGCCCAGCGCCCCCTGCCCCGCCTGGCCGCGTTGGCGCTGTGCGCCCTGGCCGGCGCCGCGGCCACCGCCACCGCGCAGACCAACTGGCGGCACGACGCCGTGCCGTTCTACGACACCACGCACGCCCTGCAAAGCCTC
>NZ_BAAJYS010000605.1:0-1536 GCF_057543315.1 Acidovorax sp. KPB24-07 | reverse complement strand
CGTGGCCGCCTGGGCCGCGCGCGGCGCGCCCTGCACGCCCAGGGCCTTGTGCAGCGCCACGTCGCCCGCTGGAAACGCATCGGGCCAGCGCAGCGCCCGCATGGCGATGTACTGCGCCGTCCAGTCGCCGATGCCCGGCAGCTCACACAGCGCCGCCGTGGTGGCCGCCACGTCAGCCGCGCCGTGCAGCGCCAGGCGCCCGTGTCCACCGCCTGGGCCAGCGCCACGATGGCGGCCTGCCGCTGGCGCACGATGCCCAACTGCCCCAGCGCATCGCCCGCCGCGCCGGCCAGCACCGCGGGCGAGGGGAACAGCCGCGTCAGCGCCGGCCAGGGCGTGTCGATGGGCTCGCCGAAGCGCTCCATCAGCCGCTGCGCCAGCGTGCGGGCAGCGGCCACGGTGATCTGCTGGCCCAGCACGGCGCGCACCGCCAGCTCGAACCCGTCGAACGCGCCGGGCACGCGCAGCCCGTCGCCCTCGGGGAAGGCACCGTGCAGCACGGCGTTGATGGCCTGCGGGTCGGCGTCCAGGTCGAGCAGGGCGCGCACCCGCGCGATCACCAGCGGCAGCACCGGGTGCAGGTTGTCGCTGGTCTGCAGCAGCACCTGGGGACGGTCGGGGTCGAACCGGGCGCTCAGCCAGCCGGCATGCACCTGCCCGCCCGCCACCAGCCGCACCGTGCGGCGCAGGGCCTGCTCGCCCTCGGTGGACACCGACTCCACCGCATGCATCTGCCGCTTGGCGAAAAACGCCAGCAGGGCCGCACGTCCAGGGGCGGCCGGTAGGCCAGGCGCACCGTGCTGCTGGCGCCACCCGCCGCCGTGCCCGCGCCGGTCTTGCGCAACTGCGTGGGATTGAGCCCGTAGTGCCCGGCAAACGCCGCATTGAAGCGCCGCACGCTGCCGAAGCCGCTGGCCAGCGCCACCTGCGTGACGGGCAGGTCCGTGTCGGTCAGCAACTGCTTGGCGGCCAGCAGGCGGCGCGTCTGCAGGTATTGCAGGGGCGACACGCCCAAAGCCGTCTCGAAGATGCGGCGCAGATGCCGGTCGCTCACGCCCAGCCGGGCGGCCAGGCGCTGCAGGGGGGACGGGCCGGTGGCGCTGGCCTCCCACGCGCCTTCGCCCTCCAGCAGGCGCAGCGCCTCGCGCACCAGGATGTCGGGTGCGTCCTGCACCGACCAGGCCAGCGCGCGCGGCGCCAGTTCGGGCCGGCAGCGCAGGCAGGGCCGAAAACCCGCGCTCTCGGCCTGGGCGGCCAGCACGAAGAAGCGGCAGTTCTCGCGCCGCGGCGTGCGCACCGCGCACACCGGCCGGCAGTAGATGCCGGTGGAGGTCACGCCGGTGAAGAACCGCCCGTCGAAGCGCGCATCCCGGGCCGCCATCGCCCGGTAGCGGGCATCGTCGGCATCGGGAGCCAGGGGAGCGCGGGGCGCTGTCATGAAGGGCCATCATAGGCCGGCGACGCGGCAGCGCTGGCCGTTTCCGGACATGTGCCTGACGCGCAGGGGACGCGCCGGGCGCGGCTGAAGATGCGGCG
>NZ_BAAJYS010000604.1:0-1540 GCF_057543315.1 Acidovorax sp. KPB24-07 | reverse complement strand
CGAAGCGCACGCGCCCCTCGACGATGGCCGCGCCCAGGTCGCCCACCTCGCCCGAGAGCAGCGCCGCCAGCGAGCGGCGGTCGCGGAACTGCAGCGCCACCGGGGCCTGCGCACGGCCCAGCCGCTGCCCGCCGGGCAGTTCGAGCGACAGGTCCACCGGCAGGGATTCCAGCCGGGCTTGCAGGGCGTGCAGCAGCGGTTTCATGGCCGTCGATTCTTGAACCGCCCCAACGCCTCGTCAATGGCCGTTGTCCGACACGGGCGCGACCGATCGGCACAGGCCCCATTGACAGTAATTCGTTTAAGCCTAAACTGTTTTTACATGAACATCCTGTGCATCGGCGGTGGTCCCGCCGGCCTTTATTTCGCCCTGCTGATGAAGCGGCAGGACCCGGCGCACCGCGTCGTGGTGGTGGAGCGCAACCGGCCGTTCGACACCTTCGGCTGGGGCGTGGTGCTGTCGGACCAGACGCTGGCCAACCTGCACGCGGCCGATCCCGAAACCGCCGCGCAGATCGGCGATGCGTTCAACCACTGGGACGACGTGGCGGTGTTCCTGCGCGGGCGCAGCGTGCGCTCCAGCGGCCATGGCTTTTGCGGCATCGGGCGCAAGCGGCTGCTCAACATCCTGCAGGAGCGCTGCCTGGCGCTGGGCGTGGAGCTGGTGTTCGAGACCGACGTGGCCGACGACCAGGCGCTCGCCGCGCGCTACCGAGCCGACCTGGTGATCGCCAGCGACGGCCTGAACAGCCGCATCCGCACGCGCTATGCCGAGGTCTTCCAGCCCGACATCGACCTGCGCCAGTGCCGCTTCGTGTGGCTGGGCACGCACCAGAAGTTCGAGGCCTTCACCTTCGCGTTCGAAGAGACCGAGCACGGCTGGTTCCAGGCGCACGCCTACCAGTTCGACGCCGACACCTCCACCTTCATCGTCGAGACGCCCGAGGCCGTGTGGCAGGCCCACGGGCTGGACCGCATGGAGCAGCCCGAGGCCATCGCCTTCTGCGAGCGGCTTTTCGCGCCCTACCTGGGCGGGCACGCGCTCATCAGCAATGCCACGCACCTGCGCGGTTCGGCCAACTGGATCCGCTTTCCGCGCGTGATCTGCCGCACCTGGGTGCACCGCGAAACCATCGCCGGCAAGGCGGTGCCCATCGTGCTGATGGGCGATGCCGCGCACACGGCGCATTTCTCGATCGGCAGCGGCACCAAGCTCGCGCTGGAAGACGCCATCGACCTGGCCCAGACGCTGGCCACCGGCGCGACCCTGGAGCAGGCGCTGCACGACTACGAGGCGCGCCGCAGCGTCGAGGTGCTCAAGATCCAGAACGCCGCGCGCAACTCCACCGAGTGGTTCGAGAACGTGGCGCGCTACAGCCGGCTGCCGGTGGAGCAGTTCGCGTATTCGCTGCTCACGCGCAGCCAGCGCATCAGCCACGAGAACCTGCGCCTGCGCGATGCGCGCTGGCTGGAGGGCTACGAGGCCTGGCTGGCCCAGGCGCGTCCCACGGTCGGCGCGGCGCCGGCCCCGGCACCCGCC
>NZ_BAAJYS010000603.1:0-1542 GCF_057543315.1 Acidovorax sp. KPB24-07 | reverse complement strand
GGCCGCGCCCACGGGGCGCGACCTGCAGCCCCTTCAGAGCGAGCTGGCCGGCCTGCTGGCGCACAACGCGCACGTCGTGGCTCGCGCCCGCGCCCACGCGGTGGACCTCAACCACGCCCTCAAGAAACCCCTGGCCCTGCTCAGTGCCCAGGCCAGCGCGCACCCCCAGGTGCCCAGCGGCGAGGTGCGCCAGCAGGTCGAGGCGATGGCCCAGCTGGTGGACCGCTACCAGGCCCGCACCTTGAGCGATGCGCTGCACGCCCACCCCGGCGCCGCGGGGCAGGCGGTGGACGTGCGCGACTGCCTGTCGCAGGTCGTGCGGATGATGCAACGCCTGCATGCCGCGCAGGAACTGGACTGGGCGCTGGACGACCGCACCGCGGGCCGCCTGCTGTGGCGCGGCGAGCAGGCCGACCTGCAGGAGGTGCTGGGCAACCTGCTGGACAACGCAGGCAAGTGGGCCGCCTCGCGGGTGCGGCTGACCCTGTCGCGGCAGGAGGGCGCCGATCGCCCGGGCCTGCGGCTGGACATCGAAGACGATGGCGCCGGCATGACCGCCGAGCAATTGCAGGCCGCCGGGCAGCGCGGCGTGCGGTTCGATGAATCCGTGCAGGGCAGCGGGCTGGGCCTGGCCATCGCGAGCCAGATCGCCCAGGCCTACGGCGGGCGGTTGCAGCTGGACAAAAGCGAGGCCCTTCGCGGCCTGCGCGTGCGGCTGGAGCTGCGGGGGCTGGTGCGGGCGGAGCACCGTCCGGCGGGTTGACGCGGCCGCTGCGGTGGCGGTGGCAGGCAGTGCACCGCCCGCCCTTCAAAACTCAATGCCGCTGCACCGGCTGCAGCAGCACCACGAGTGCCCCCGCGCCGCCCTCGGCCGGTCGGGCCTGCACGAAGGCCAGCACCTCTTTCTTTTGTACCAGCCAGCTTTGTACGCGGCCTTTCAGCACCGGCGTCTTGCCGGGCGAGCCCAGGCCCTTGCCGTGCACCACGCGCACGCAGCGCAGGCCGGTGCGGTGCGCCAGTCGGATGAACTCGCCCAACGCCTCGCGGGCCTCGTCGGTGCGCAGGCCGTGCAGGTCCAGCTGCCGCTGGATGCTCCAGTGGCCCGCGCGCAGGCGGCGCGTCACCTCGGGGCCGATGCCGCTGCGGCGGTAGCTCATCTGGTCGTCCACGTCCAGCAAGGTCGTCACGTCGAACTCGTCGCTGATGGACTCCATCAGCACGCGTTCTTCGTCCAGCTCGCGCTGCACGGGCAGCGGCTCCACCGGCTCGGGCAGGTGCCAGCGCCGGTCGTGCTGCCCGCGCAGGGCCTGCACCGGGCCCACCGCGGTCTCGAACAGCATCAGCTCGGCGCGCCACAGGGCCCTTGCACCTGGCTATACCTTTACGCTGGAGAACTACCCCCGCGAAGACCAGAACCAGCAGTACCTGCTCACCAGCCTCGAGTACCACTTCAAGGAAAATCCCCAGGTCAGCGCCGCGGCGCCCGGGCCGAAGGGCACGCCGCAGGAGGAGGGTTCGTTTCAGAAGTTCACCCTGCAGGCG
>NZ_BAAJYS010000602.1:0-1543 GCF_057543315.1 Acidovorax sp. KPB24-07 | reverse complement strand
GCTGGCGGTGAGCCGGCCCACGGCGTCGTAGCTGTACGCGCTGGTGAGCGCCACCTGCTGCGCCACCGTGCTGCTTTGCGTGGGCAGCATGTGCTGCTGGGTGATCTGCGCGATGCGCCCGGCGCTGTCCCAGGTCAGTTGCAGCAGGGCGCTGGCGGCCAGCTGGCCCGCGCTGGTGTAGCTGCGCTGCTCGGCCAGCGGCGCGGGGTTGCCGGGGGTCTGCACGAACCCGGGCCATTGCCAGCCGGTGGCCTGGCAACGGAAAAATCACTTAAGGATCTTCATTCAAAATAATCTCTCTCTCATACTCAAAAATTGAATAAGCTTTTGCATCATGCTCAAGAAGGGCCTCAGTAAATTCAGCACTTTGCCATGAGAAAGGAGAAATACCCATTGCCGAACTCTCGTGAATCCACAAACGCCAATTGGAGGGAACGACGGTGCTCACAATCTGAAAGCACTCAGCGCGGTGCTCAACAACGCTGGGCCATTCATTCTGATCTTGATAATTTACCCAAAACCTTCTGCCACCCTTGCCATCAATAAATATTGACAGCACATGGTAAGTTGCTCCTATGTTTAACCATGGAGAGGAGGAAATAGCATTCCCCTCATGATCCAAAAGACAAACACACTTAACTTTCATCGCACTACTCCCGACATATTGTTAAATATAACCTTGTAATCCAATCCATAAAAAACCTCTCCACTGGAAGGATTCATGTAGAAATGCACTTGAAAGTTACCAGAAGGGCTTTGAAAAGTCTCAGTAGAATATTTACCAAATCCAGCAGGAATAGCTGGATTATTTAGACGACCTGGTCCAAGGCTTGCTATTGGCTGAGCAGAAGCAATCGCATTTTTTGTAAGATTACCATTTAAAGAAAATGGCGAATGAGCAGATTCGAAAGTTAACTGCTTCGCGAGTCTTGACATTGTTGCAACGTTATAAGCCTCACTTATTCCGTTTGCTGCACAGTAAGCTCCTGATTCGATGCCTTGAGCAATCCCCTGTGCTAGTGGCGTCATTCGCGACACTGTTGTTGGAATCTGCGCCACCAATGGGCTCATCGGAGAAACCACTGCCCCGTTGACACCGGACGCGCCAGCAATGAATTCAGTGATGGCTGGGCCGTACCGGTAATAGGCGCTTTGCACCCACGCCGCTGCTCTGTTGGCGATTACGACCGCGTTCAATCCCTGCGGGTCTATCGCATTGAGCGGATCCCCGCCCACATACCCAAACCGATTCCACCCCCCATCCAGCCCGATCGGGTCGACTTGGAAGTACCGCCCCGAAGGCGGGTCATAGGAGCGGTGCAGGTTGTAGTTCAGTTGGGTCTCCTCATCGAACACCTGCCCCGGATACCGCAGGTCGAACCGGATCGCATCGCTGTAGTTGCTGCTCCCCTGCCCACTCTGCGTGTAGCCGGTCGCCCCGTCGTCGGGTTCGCTCTCCAAACCCGTGACTCTAGCCATTGCCACACCACCTGGCCCTGCGTGTTGGTGAGGCGCCGGGGCGTGTTCAAGTGGTCCGCATCGA
>NZ_BAAJYS010000601.1:0-1545 GCF_057543315.1 Acidovorax sp. KPB24-07 | reverse complement strand
AACACCATCGCCCACGACGCCCGCCAGGCGCGCGACGTGATCACCGCCCTGCGCGAGATCGACGACCGCCTGGTGCTGGTGGCGCTGGCCGGCTCGCCGCTGATCGGCTGGGCGCGCGACGCCGGCCTGCGCGTGGTGGCCGAAGCCTTTGCCGACCGCGCCTACACCCCGGCCGGCACGCTGGTGTCGCGCCGCGAAAAGGGCGCCGTGCTGCACGACGCCGCGCTGATCGCCGAGCGCATGCTGCGCCTGGTGTCCGACGGCGTGATCGAGGCCATCGACGGCAGCCAGGTGCGCATCGGGGCCGACTCGATCTGCGTGCACGGCGACAGCCCCGACGCCGTCGCGATCGCGCAGCAGGTGCGCCAGCGCTTCGAGCAGGCCGGCGTGACCATCACGTCGTTCGCAGGGCAGCCCGCATGATGCGCTTTCTGCCCGTCAACCTGAATGCGGTCATGGTCGAGCTGGACGACCTCGACCAGACGCTGGCGCTGCTGGCCTCGCTGCGGCGCGAGCCCATCGACGGCATCGAGGAAATGGTGCCCGCCGCGCGCACCATCCTCATCCACTTCCGCCCCGCCGTGCAGTCGCTGTCCGCGCTGGTGGACGCCATCGCCCGGCGCGACGTGAGCGCGCAGGCCGAGCGCAGCACCACGCTGATCGAGATCCCCGTGCACTACGACGGGGAAGACCTGGCCGAAGTGGCGCACATGCTGGGCATCACCCCCGAAGAGGTGATCGCGCGCCACACGGGCAGCGAATACACCGTGGCGTTCACCGGCTTCGCGCCGGGCTTCGGCTACCTCACCGGCGGCCACCCCAGCCTGAACGTGCCGCGCCGCACCACGCCGCGCACCCGCATTCCGGCCGGCGCGGTGGGGCTGGCGGGCACCTTCAGCGGCGTCTATCCGCAGGCCAGCCCGGGCGGCTGGCAGATCATCGGCACCACGCCCACGGCCATGTGGGACCTGGGGCGCCCGGTGCCGGCGCTGCTGCAGCCCGGCGACCGCGTGCGCTTCGTGGATATTGCTACTAAAAATGTAGCAGAACGCCCTGGTGAAACATGCGCTGACGGGCAAAAAGGTGCTGAACCCGCACCGGCACCCGCCGCGCCCCCGGCGGCCACCGCGCTCGAAGTGGTCTTGGCCGGCCTGCAGACCCTGTTCCAGGACGTGGGCCGCCACGGCCAGGCGGGCCAGGGCGTGTCGGCCTCGGGCGCCATGGACCAGGCTGCCTGCAAGGCCGCCAACCGCCTGGCCGGCAATGCCTCCGATGGCGCCTGCCTGGAGACGGTCAACGGCGGCCTGCAGTTGCGCAGCCGCGGCGACACCGTCGTGGCCGTGACCGGTGCCGATGCGCCGCTGACCCTCACCAACGCGGCCGGCCTGCGCTGGCCCGTGCCGAACTACCAGCCCATCGCCCTGGGCGACGGCGACACGCTCACCGTGGGCGAGCCGGTGGCCGGCACGCGTTGCTACGTGGCGGTGCGCGGCGGCTTTGCCGTGCAGCCGGTGCTGGGCAGCTGCGCCACCGACACGCTGGCCC
>NZ_BAAJYS010000600.1:0-1553 GCF_057543315.1 Acidovorax sp. KPB24-07 | reverse complement strand
GGGACCTGATCGCATGGGGGAGCAGGTGGTGTTCGCGTTCGTCACGCTGTTTTCCAGCGCGACGCACCAGTCGTGGGTGGAGCTGGCGCTCAAGTTCTTCCCGTTCGTGGTGCTGCTGGAGGCGCCGTTCTTCCTGCTCGTGTGCGCGGGCATGGTGAAGTACGGCCTGCGCGAGCACCGGCCCTACCTGCAGCGCGAGCGCTATCCGCGCGTGTCCTGCGTCATCACCTGCTACTCCGAGGGCGACGACGTGCGCAAGACCATCCAGTCGCTCGCCCAGCAGATCTACCCGGGCTTCATCGAGATCATCGCCGTGGTGGACGGCGCGGTGCAGAACGAGCCCACGCTGCGTGCGGCCCGCGGGGCGCGCGAACTGCTGGCCGGTGCCCGCCGGCGTGCGCTGGTGGTGCTGCCCAAGTGGCAGCGCGGCGGCCGCGTGTCGTCGCTGAACGCCGGCCTGTCGATCGCCAGCGGCGAGATCGTGATGGCGCTTGATGGCGACACCTCGTTCGACAACGACATGGTGCGCCACGCCACGCGGCATTTCGACGACCCCGGCGTGGTGGGCGTCGCCGGCAGCCTGCGGGTGCGCAACGCCCGCCGCTCGCTGGCCGCGCGCATGCAGGCGCTGGAATACATGCTGTCCATCGGCGCGGGCAAGACGGGGCTGTCGGAGTTCAACATCGTCAACAACATCTCGGGGGCGTTCGGCGTGTTCCGCGCCAGCTTCATCCGCAACCTGGGCGGCTGGGACGCGGGCACGGCCGAGGACCTGGACATGACGATGCGCATCAAGCAGTACTTCGGCCGCCATCCGGGCCTGCGCATCGTGTTCGACCCGCATGCCGTGGGCCACACCGACGCGCCGGACACCTGGCGCGTGTTCTTCCGCCAGCGCCTGCGCTGGGACGGCGACATGTTCTACATCTTCATCCGCAAGTTCCGCCTGAACCTGCGCCCGCGCCTGCTGGGCTGGCGCAATTTCCTCTTCGTGGTGGTGAACGGCCTGGTGATGCAGGTGCTCATGCCCTTCCTCATCGTGGCCTACACCGGCGTGATGCTGTTCACGCTGCCGGTGGGGGCGGTGCTGGGGGTGCTGGGGTTCGTCTACGCGGTGTACCTCGCGGCGCTGCTGTTCTATTTCCTGCTGTACCTCGTGGCCGTGTCCGAGCGGCCCCGGCACGACGCGGCCTACCTGCGGTTCCTGCCGCTGTTTCCGCTCTTCGCCTTCGTCAACCGCGTGCACTGCACGTTCTCGATCCTGCAGGAGGTCTTCCTGAAGACCCACCTGGACTCCGCGATGGCCCCCTGGTGGGTGCTGCGCAAAACCAAGTTCTGATATGCCGCATCGCCTGGGGAAACGTCTTTTGCCATGGGCCGCGGTGCTGTGCCTGATGGGGTGGGGCGCGGGCGCGCTGGCGGCCGAACCGGCCCCGCCGCTGGTGCCCCCCGTGTTGGCGCTGGAGGCGCGCCCGCACTGCCCGCTGACGTGCTGGCCCAGGCGCCTGCCACCCTGGCGGAGCTGGAAGGCTGGGCCGAGGTGCAGGCCCCGG
>NZ_BAAJYS010000599.1:0-1557 GCF_057543315.1 Acidovorax sp. KPB24-07 | reverse complement strand
CCCGCCGCCCCCGGCCGGCCCGAAGCCGCCGCCGCGCCGCCCGCCCAGGGACAGGCCGGTGCCGCTGAAAAGCCAGGTGTAGAGCAGCGCGATCAGTCCGGCGCCGCCGGCCAGCAGCACGCTGGTGGTGAACAGAAACGCCAGCCCGCCCACGCCGCCGCCCAGCAGCAGGCCGCCCAGGCGGTTGCCGAAAATGCCGCGCGCCACCGGGCCGCCCACCATCACGCCGAAGAAGAGGAAGATGGCGAGGTCGGTCCAGTCCATGCCCGGCGCGGACCGGGCCGCGCGTTCGCTGGTGTCACTGGGAAGGGGCAGCGATTCGCCGGCGATGCGCGCGCCGATCTGGTTCACCGCGGCGGACAGGCCGCCCGCGTAGTCGCCCTCGCGAAAGCGTGGCTTCATGGCGCCGTCGATGATGCGCGCGGCGGCGATGTCGGGGATGGCCCCTTCCAGCGCCTTGGCCACCTCGATGCGCATCTTGCGGTCGTCCTTGGCCACCAGCACCAGCACGCCGTCGCCCACGTCCTTGCGGCCGATCTTCCAGGCGTTGCCGACCCGGTTGGCGAACGCGGCCAGTTCCTCGGGCGCGGTGGTGGCCACCATCAGCACCACGACCTGCGAGCCATGGGACTTTTCGATGGCGGCCAGGCGCGTGTCCAGCGCCTGCCGGTCGGCCGCGCTGAGCGTGCCCGTCTGGTCGATCACGCGCGCGGTCAATGCCGGCACGGCGCGCTGCGCCTGCGCTGGCGTGCCAAAGCAGCCGATGGCGATCAGAAAGAGAGCTGTCAGCGCGAGGCGGACGTGCGCCAGGGCCATGTCGGGCACTCCGGTGGTGGCGTCAGGGCTTGGACGCCGGCTTGGAGAAGTCCACCGCCGGCGGGGTGGAGATCTGCGCCTCGTTCTGCACGGTGAAGCTGGGCTTCGGGTCGTAGCTGAACACCTTGGCCGTGACGTTGGTGGGGAAACTGCGTGCGAGCACGTTGTATTCCTGCACCGTCTGGATATAGCGGTTGCGCGCCACGGTGATGCGGTTTTCGGTGCCCTCCAGCGTCACGCGCAGGTCGCGGAACGCCTGGTTGGCCTGCAGTTGGGGGTAGCGCTCGGCCACCACCATCAGGCGCGAGAGGGCGCCGGACAGCTCGCCCTGCGCGGCCTGGAATTTGTTGAACGCCTCGGGGTTGTTCAGCGTCTCGGGCGTCACCTGGATGGAGGTGGCCTTGGCGCGGGCCTCGACCACCTTGGTCAGCGTGTCCTGCTCGAAGGCGGCCTCGCCCTTGACGGTGGCGACGATGTTGGGCACCAGGTCGGCGCGGCGCTGGTACTGGTTGAGCACCTCGCTCCACGCGGCCTTGGACTGCTCGTCCAGGCGCTGGAAGTCGTTGTAGCCGCAGCCCGAAAGGGCCAGGACGGCGGCCAGGGTGGCAAGAAGACGTTTCATGGCGCGTGCGCTGGGCCGGGTGCAGGCGACAGTGCCGAAAGGCTGGCAGCGCCCGCGCATTCTGCCCCAGCCCGATCGGGCACCGCGTAGTCCGCCGGGCCGACCGCCCGGCCGGTCCG
>NZ_BAAJYS010000598.1:0-1559 GCF_057543315.1 Acidovorax sp. KPB24-07 | reverse complement strand
CAGCGCTCGGTCCAGGGGGCGACCCACCGGGCCCCATGCGTGCGCAGCGGCCCGTTGGCCGCCCAGGCCGCAGCGGCGGCCACCAGCGCGATGGCCAGTCCCCCGGTCCAGACGGTCAGGGGGTGCGATCCGGCCCACAGGGCCATGGCCTGGACGTCCATCATGCGCGGGTCTCCAGTGGGGCGGGCCATGGGTTCGGGCGCGGCTGCGCGGGGCGGGCAGGGCAGGGATGGCGGTGGGGCAGTGGCATGGATCGCGCAGCGAGGGAGTGGACCAGGGCGGCAATGGTGGCAGGCGCGTGGCGGGCGGCCCATCCCATTTCCTGGCGATCCGTCGGGGTTTGCGGGCTGCTGCGAGCGGCGCGCACAGCGGCGGCGTGGCGTGTCGGCCATGGCTGACAAGGGGTGCGCCTGACTGCCGATGCACCCGTGCCCGGTCCGTGTGCAGAATCGGGCGTCCCGCGGTGCGGGCACCGATCCCCGAGCCTGATCGGGTCCAGCCCTGCGCAGGGTGACACTCCCTCGAAAGCCTTCCCGACATGCCATCCAACGACCTGCCAGCGTCCATGCCAAGGGGCCGTGGCCCGATCCATCTGGTGGTGCCCCACCGGCCCGGCGCCGACCATGGCCAGCTGCGAGCCCGCCTCGAGGGACTGGCGCCCCTGCAAAGCAATGCCGTGCAGTGGCACGTGCCCGCGCAGCGCGCCGGCATCGTCCAGGCGGCCGAAGAGGCCGCGCTCGCCGCCCAGGCCGACGGCGGCCTGGTGGTGGCCGCGGGCGGGGACGGCACCATCAACGCGGTGGCCACCGCCGCCTGGAAGCACCAGGTGCGCATGGGTGTCATTCCGGTCGGCACCTTCAACTATTTCGCGCGAGAGCAGAGCCTGTCGCTCGACCCGGAGCAGGCGGCCAACGACATCCTGGCCGCCATGGACTCGGGCGATGCGCGGCCGGTGAGCGTGGGCTTCGTCAACGAACGCATGTTCCTCGTCAACGCCAGCGTGGGGCTGTACCCGCGCCTGCTGGAGCAGCGCGAGCTGGCCTCGCGCCGCTTCGGCCGCTCGCGCTGGGTGGCCATCGTGTCCGCGGTGTGGAGCTTTTTTCGGCCGGCCTCGGCGCGCCGCTGGCGCGTGGCGCTGCGCCAGCACCGGGTGGCCGATCCGACGCGCGAGGAGTTTTTCGCCTCCACGCTGTTCGTCGGCAACAACCCCCTGCAACTGGAGCGCCTGGGCATTCCGCAGGCGCAGGACGTGGCCGAAGGCGACCGCCTGGCGGTGCTGCTGCTCAAGCCCCAGGACCGCGCCGCCACGGCACGCACCGTATGGAATGCCGCCGTGGGCCAGCTGGCGCGCGATGAAGCCGTCATCAGCCTGGCCTGCGCCGAGATGGTGGTGGAGCCCACCTGGCGGCCGCACCGCGTGAAGGTGGCCTTCGACGGCGAGCGCGAATGGATGGCGCCGCCGCTGCGCTTTCGGGTGGAAGAGCGCCCGCTGTGGCTGGTGGCGCCCACCGCCACGGCACGCGACGACGATCCCGCCGCCGAGGGCGCCGTGCCGGTGG
>NZ_BAAJYS010000597.1:0-1564 GCF_057543315.1 Acidovorax sp. KPB24-07 | reverse complement strand
CGAGGTGGGCGGCCTTCCGCCCGCGCCGGTGTGCACGCCGGCGCACGCCACGCCCACGGCGCGCCGCACGGAGGGCGCTCCCGCAGGCGCCGCCGTTACCATCGGGCCATGACGACCGACGACCGCTCCCCCCCTGCGACCACCCCCACCCCCACGCTGGCCACGCAAGACCTCTTCCGCGAAGACGCCTACCTGCGCGAATGCCAGGCCACCGTGGTGGCGGTGCAGCCGGACGGCGGCATCGTGCTGGACCGCACCGTGTTCTACCCGCTCGGGGGCGGCCAGGCCGGCGACAGCGGCGTGCTGATGCGGGCGGACGGCAGCACCGTCGCCATTGCCGACACACGCAAGGGCAAGGATGCCGAAGGCCGGCCCACGGCCGCCATCGTGCACGTGCCCGCACCGGGCGAAGTCGCGCCCTGGACGGTGGGCGAGGCCGTGACCGCGCGCATCGACTGGGAGCGCCGCCACCGGCTGATGCGCTTTCACACCACCACCCACCTGCTGTGCCACCTGGTGGCGCAGCCCGTGAACGGCTGCTCGATCACCCCCGACTACGCGCGGCTCGATTTCCACATGGACGGCGCGCTGGACAAGGACGCGCTGACCGCCGGCATCGCGCGCCTGGTGGCCGAAGGCCATGCCGTCACCCTGGGCACCGTCACCGATGCGGAGCTGGACGCCAACCCCGCCCTGGTCAAGAGCATGAGCGTGCAGCCGCCGCGCGGCACGGGCCAGGTGCGCACCGTGCGCGTGGGCGGCACCGGCGAGGCGGGCGCGCCGCAGATCGACCTGCAGCCCTGCGGCGGCACGCATGTGGCGCACACCGGCGAGATCGGCGCCGTGGTCGTGACCAAGATCGAGAAGAAAGGCGCCCTTTCGCGCCGCGTGGTGCTCGGCTTCGCCGCCTGACACCGGCCCAGGAACCAAACCCCGGGCTGCGGCTCCCACCCTGCGACATGTCACACCGCCTGCTCCAGCGCTTGCTGCCCGCTCTTTTTTTGATAGCTGTCAGCGCTTTCCACATGGGCGCCGGGGCCCAATCGGGCCCCAAGACCACCGGTGCCGGCAGCGGCAGCAGCACCGTCACCACCCCCCATGTGCAGGCCGAGCTGGTGGCCCACGCCCCCGAGGGTGTGGCGCCGGGCAAGCCGCTCTGGCTGGGCCTGTCGATCACCCACCAGCCCGAGTGGCACACCTACTGGATGAATTCGGGCGATTCGGGCCTGCCCACACAGCTGGAGTGGCAGGTGCCCGCCGGCATCGAGGCCGGCGACATCGCCTGGCCCGTGCCGCGCAAGATCCCCATTGGCAACCTGGCCAACTACGGCTACGAGGGCACGGTGCTGCTGCCGGTGCCCATGGCCGTCTCCGATGCGTTCGCGCCTGGCCCGCTGGCGCGCACCGCCACCTTCCACCTGCGCGCCTCGTGGCTGGTGTGCCGCAAGGAATGCATCCCCGAAGAAGGCGACTTCACCCTGCAGTTGCCGATCCGCAGCACCACGGCGCTGAGCGCCGGGGCCTTCGATGCCGCGCAGCAGGCGCACCCCCAGCCGCTGCATCA
>NZ_BAAJYS010000596.1:0-1567 GCF_057543315.1 Acidovorax sp. KPB24-07 | reverse complement strand
CGCGGCCACGATGCGGCCCTGCGTGGCGGCGGACACCTGGCCCGCCGACAGCAGCAGCGCTGCCTTGCGCACCAGGGCCGTGGCGTCGGCCACCAGCGGCAGCAGGTTGGCGTAGGTGCAGGCGATGTCGAAGCCGTTGCTCGCGTTGCTGGCGTTTTGCGGCAGGTCGGGCGCGTTCACGAAGATGCCGTTGCGGATGGCGTTCTGCATGAAGTTCAGGTAGCCGCTCACGCTGGTTTCGTTGACGATCTGGAACTCCGGCGCGACCTGGCCGTTGGCGGCCATGGCGGTGGCCGGCGGCACGTAGCCGGGGCGAAAGAAGTTGAACACCGACCCCGCGCGCATCGGGCTTTGCCCCAGGCGCGTGGCGGGGTCGCTCAGGTCGCCGATCTTCCAGCTGCCCTGCGCGGAGCGCAGCCCGAAGGTGCGGCCCCATTGCACGAAGCGCACCATGGGCTCGCGCAGGCGGCCGAACTGAGGGTTCGCCAGCCCCGTGGCGCTGCGTGCTTCGGTGTCGAGCAGCACGGCGGCCACCACCGCGCGCAGGTCGCCCCGGGTGCCGCTGCCGTTGTTGGCGAACGCCGCCGCCACGCGCGCCACGTAGGCGGGGCTGGGGTTGCTGGTCACCAGGCGCTGGATGAGCTGGCGGCCGATGAAGGGGCCGACGTTGGGGTGGTTGAAGAGGGTGTCCAGCGCCGTCTTGAGCGCCGCCTCGCCGGGCGTGCCGGCCCCGACGGTGGTGCCCAGGAACGTGGCGGCCAGCGTGGAATGCCGGCTGGCGGTCAGCACCATCGGCAGCCGGGCCTGCTGCGGGCTGGGCACGGTGCTGGTGCCCACGGTGGTGGGCTGGTTCTGGCTGCGGTCGTAGTCGTAGCCGGTGAACACGCGCGCCAGGTTGCTCACGTCGGCGGCGGTGTAGGTCTCCAGCCGGTTGCCGCTGCCGTCGCGCTGCTCGGTGCCGTCGGCGTTGAGCTGGTACAGGCCCAGCGTGAACAGCTGCATCACTTCGCGGGCGTAGTTCTCGTCGGGCTGGCGGCCGGTGCGGGCGTCTTCCTTCTGGTTGCCGCGCGTGTTCAGGTACACGCCCATGGCCGGGTTCAGCGTCACGGCCTCCAGCAGCGCGCGGAAGTTGCCGAGCGCGTGCGTGTTCAGCACGTCCCAGTAGCCGGCGGCCAGGAAGGCGTTCCAGGTCTGGTCCAGGCCGTTGACCGAGACCACCATGATCTCCGACAGGGCCAGCGCCACGCGCTTGCGCACCGCGTCGCCCGCGGTGAACAGCTGGTTCCACAGCATGAAGTCGGCCGGGTAGGCCGCGTTGTAGAAGCGCGTGTCGGCATTGGCCACGCCGTAGCCGCGCTGGGTGAGCCAGTCGGTGCCCGTCGTGCCGATGGGCTGGGCGAACTGGTTGGCCAGCCAGGCGGCGTAGCCCTGGCCGCGCACCTCGGCGATGGATTCGTCGGTGGCCGAGAACTGCGCCTGCAGCAGAAACCGCGCGGCCTCCTCGTCGGTGGCCGGGGCGTTCACGGCCCCCGTGCCGCCGCCCGAGGGCGCCGGGCTGGGGGCGGGG
>NZ_BAAJYS010000595.1:0-1572 GCF_057543315.1 Acidovorax sp. KPB24-07 | reverse complement strand
GGCTGAGCCGGTGGGGGAGGGTTCCCTGCACGCGCGGATAGAGCGCCATGCGCGGGCGCGGCCGGATGCCGTTGCCCTGGTGCTGGGCGATCGGCAGCTGAGCTACGGAGAGCTCAACCGCCAGGCCAACCAACTGGCGCACCACCTCATCGGTCGCGGCGTGGGCCCCGAGGTCCGGGTGGGCCTGGCGCTGGAGCGGGGTCTGGAGACGGTCGTTGGCATGCTCGCCATCCTCAAGGCCGGGGGGGGCCTACGTGCCCCTGGACCCGCAGTACCCAGCCGATCGCCTGGCCTACATGGCGCAGGACAGCGCCGTGGCCCTGGTGCTCACCCACAGCGCCTTGCGCGGATCGCTCGCCTGGGCCGAAGGCCTGCCCACCGTGGAGCTGGACACCCTGGATTGGCAGGGCGAGGCTGGGGGTAACCCCGGCATCGCCGTGCACCCCGAGGGGCTGGCCTACGTCATCTACACCTCCGGCTCCACCGGGCGGCCCAAGGGCGCGCAGCTGAGCCACCGCAACGCCACGCGGCTGCTGGATGCCACCCAGCCGTGGTTCCACTTCGGGCCCGAGGACACCTGGACGCTGTTTCACTCCTACGCCTTCGACTTCTCCGTGTGGGAGATCTTCGGGGCCCTGTGCACCGGGGGGCGGCTGGTCATCGTGCCGTACTGGGTCAGCCGCTCGCCGCAGGACTTCGTGCAGCTGCTGCGCGAGCAGCAGGTCACCGTGCTCAACCAGACCCCCTCGGCCTTCGGTCAGCTCATGGAGCAGCAAGAGGCCTACGAGAGTGGGCTGGCGCTGCGCTGGGTCATCTTCGGGGGCGAGGCCCTGGAGCCGCAGCGGCTCAGGAAATGGATCGAGCACTGGGGCGATGCCCGGCCGAGGCTCATCAACATGTACGGGATCACCGAGACCACCGTGCACGTCACCTACCGGCCCGTGACGCGGGCGACCTGGAGGCGGCGCGCAGCCCCGTGGGCGTGGCCATCCCGGACCTGGGGCTGCGCGTGCTGGACAGCTCGCTGCAGCCTGTGCCCATCGGACTGCCGGGCGAGCTGTACGTGGCGGGCGAGGGGCTGGCGCGGGGGTACCTGGGGCAGGCGGCGCTCACCGCGCAGCGCTTCATCGCTGCGGAGGGGGGACAGCGGCTGTACCGCACGGGGGACCGGGTGCGCTGGAGCGCGGGCGGGGAGCTGGAATACCTGGGGCGCATTGACCACCAGGTGAAGATCCGGGGGTTCCGGATCGAGCTGGGGGAGATCGAGGCGCAGTTGCTGGCGCAGCCCGAGGTGAGGGAGGCGGTGGTGCTGGTGCAGGAGCGCGACAGCGGTGCGAGGCTGGTGGCGTACGTGTCGCCGCAGGCGGGGCAGGCGATCGAGCTGGGGGCGCTGAGGAGGCGGCTGGGGCAGGGGCTGCCGGAGTACATGGTGCCGGGGGCGGTGGTGGTGGTGGCCGAGGGGTTGCCGCTGAACGGCAACGGCAAGGTGGACCGCAAGGCGCTGGGGCAGATGGGGATGGAGGGGGCGGGGGAGCAAGAAGGCCTGAGGGCGCGGGAGTACGAGGCGCCGCG
>NZ_BAAJYS010000594.1:0-1578 GCF_057543315.1 Acidovorax sp. KPB24-07 | reverse complement strand
CCGGCGCGCCGCGTCGCCGCCGCAGCGGCCGCCGCTCCAGGGCGCCGGCCGGAACCGTCATGCCGGGCGGGCACAATACCGCCCACCATGCTGATGTACCCCCAAATCGACCCCATCGCCCTGCAAGTGGGCCCGCTGGCCATCCACTGGTACGGCCTGACCTATCTGGCGGCCTTCGCGCTGTTCATGTTCCTCGGGGTGCGGCGCCTGCGCCACGAGCCCTTCGCCTCCATCACCGGGCCCGGTGCCTGGACGCGGCGCGACGTGGAGGACATCCTCTTTCTCGGCGTGGTGGGCGTGGTGGCGGGGGGGCGGCTGGGCTACTGCCTGTTCTACAAGCCGGGCTACTACCTGTCCAACCCGCTGGAGATCTTCTACATCTGGCAGGGCGGCATGAGCTTTCATGGCGGGCTGCTGGGCGTGATCGCCGCGATGGTGTGGTTCGCGCATTCGCGCAAGCGGCCCTGGCTGCAGGTGGCCGACTTCGTGGCGCCGTGCGTGCCGACGGGGCTCGCGGCCGGGCGCGTGGGCAACTTCATCAACGGCGAGCTGTGGGGGCGCTTCAGCAGCCCGGACCTGCCCTGGGGCATGGTGTTCCCGCAAAGCGGCTCGCTGCTGCCGCGCCACCCGTCGCAGGTGTACCAGTTCCTGCTGGAGGGCGTGCTGCTGTTCGTGCTGCTGTGGCTCTATGCCCGCCGCGAGCGCCGCCAGGGCGAGGTGGCCGCGGCCTTCCTGGTGGGCTACGGCAGCTTCCGCTTCATCGCCGAATACTTCCGCGAGCCGGATGCGTTCCTGGGCATCCTCTCGCTGGGCATGAGCATGGGCCAATGGCTGTGCGTGCCGATGATCGTCGCCGGCATCGCCATGTGGGTGTGGGCGCGGCGCCAGCCGGTGCTGCAAAGGGCTTGAGGCCCCAGGGGCCTCCAGCACAATAAATACCAGGGCATGTTGCTATTGAAAATATAGCAAACGCCCTGGGGTCGAATCGGCACCGCAGGGTGCCTCAGACCGCCGCGCGCCGCGGCGCCATCGACCACAGCAGGCCCAGCGCCACGGCCAGCAGGACCAGCATGGCCGCATTGATGGCGGTCCATCCGATGCCCGACAGCAGCGCGCCCGAGCCGAACGACATGGCCACGGCCATGCCGCCGTTGCACAGCTCCATCAGCGCCTGGGCCGGGCCGCGTTCGTGCTCCGCGTGGTTTTCGGACAGCAGCGTGGTGCCGGCGATCAGCATCAGGTTCCAGCCCACGCCCAGCAGCAGCGAGCTGGCCAGGAACTGCGCGAACCCCAGGCCCGACAGCGCCACCGTCGCGCTGGCCACCAGCGCCAGGGCGCCCTGCCGGCCACGCGCCGGCTGCCCCAGCGGTCCACCAGCGGGCCGGCGAAGAACGCCGGCAGAAACATGCCCACCACGTGCCACTGGATCACCCGCGCCGCCTGGGCCGTGGAGAAGCCGCACCCATCCATGGCCAGCGGGGTGGCGTTCATGGCCAGGATCATCAGGCCGTGGCCGATGGCCGTCATGCCCACGGCGGCGCGCAGGGCGGGGCGCCGCAGCAGCGCGAGCAGCACCGC
>NZ_BAAJYS010000593.1:0-1592 GCF_057543315.1 Acidovorax sp. KPB24-07 | reverse complement strand
CACCTCGCCCACCGCCTGCCCGGGGCGCTCCGCCAGCGCCTGCAAGAGCGCCATGTAGTGCTCCCCCATCCGCTCTATCGTCCCAGAATCGAACAGCTCCGATGCATAGATGAACTGGGCGCACACCTGTCCATCCGCTTCCTCCGTGGTGCTGAGCGTCAACTCGAATTGCGCCGCACCATCCGGCAAAGGCTGGTTCTTGAGTACCAGGTCCGGCAGATCCCGCAAGGAGGCAAGGCCATTGCGCTGGTGATTGAAAAGCACCTGAAACAGGGGGCTGACGCCGAGGCTGCGATCAGGCTGCAAGGCTTCCACCAATTGCTCGAAGGGCAGATCCTGGTGCGCCTGCGCACCCTGTGCCGCCTGCCTGGCGGCGGCCAGCACTTCGCCAAGCGGCGTGCGACCGTCGAACTGCCCGCGCAGCACCTGTGTATTCACGAAGAATCCGATCAGGCCCTGGGTCTCCACCCGGTCGCGGTTGGCAATGGGCACCCCCACGCGGATGTCGTGCAGGCCTGTGTAGCGATGCAGAAGTGCCTGGAAACCCGCAAGCAGTGCAACGAACAAAGTGGCGTCCTGCGAACGCACCCGACGCTGCAGGGCGCTGACGAGTTCCTTGGGAAGCTCGATTTCCCACAGCGCCGATCGGTATTGGCCCTCCGTGCGCCGACCGTGATCGGTGGGCAGTTGCAACACGGGATGCTCGTCGCCCAACTGCTTTGTCCAATAGGCGAGCTGCCGGTCTTTCTCACCGGCCTCCAGCCACTGCCTTTGCCAAGCCGCATAGTCGGCGTACTGGATGGGCAGGGGCGCCAGCGCAAGGGACCGGCCCAATAACCGCTCCCGGTACCGGGCCACGAATTCCTCCACGAGCACCTGCATGGACCAGCCGTCGGAGACGATATGGTGCATGACTACCACAAGCCAATGCTCGCGCTCGCCGAGGCGGATCAGCCCGACCCGCAGCAACGGCCCCGCGCTGAGATCGAAGGGCGTTTGGCTGATGCGCCGGGCCGCCTGTTGTGCACGGTGCGGCCGATCTGCCAGTGCCACCGTGCGCAGATCCGCCACGTCCAGTGCGAAGCGGGAATGCGCCTGAATCACCTGCTCGGCCGTGCCGTCAAGGCGCGGGCGGAACACGGTGCGCAAGGCCTCGTGCCGCTCGATCAGATCGGTGAAGCTGGCATGGAGGGCCTCGCTGTCCAGCGCGCCCTGCAAATGCAAGGCCCCGCTGATGTGGTACGCCGTGCTTTGTGGATCCAGTTGCCACAGGAACCATTGCCGCAACTGCGCATGCGACAGGGCAAGGGGACCGACACGCTCTGCAGCGCTCAGTGCCGTGATGGGCGGCCCTGAAGGGTCTGCCGAAGGGGTTTCGGCCTGGGTCGCGGCAATCGCCTGGGCAAGGGCTGCCAACCGCTGGTGCTCGAACACCTGCCGCGGCCCCAGCGGCAGGCCCCGCGCACGGGCCTGGGCGCACACCTTGAGGCTCAGGATCGAATCCCCGCCCAGTTCGAAGAAGTGGTCATTGCGCCCCACGCGCCTGCACCCCCACGCACCCTCGGCCCAGATCTGCCGCCAGCGCCCCTCGA
>NZ_BAAJYS010000592.1:0-1596 GCF_057543315.1 Acidovorax sp. KPB24-07 | reverse complement strand
GCCCACCGCGCGCATGCCAGTCACAAAGGCAGCTACGGCGATGTGGCGGTGGTGGGCGGAGAAGGGCTGCGGGCCCGGGGCATGGGCATGGCGGGCGCAGCGCTGTTGGCGGCATCGGCGGCGCTGCACGCGGGCGCCGGGCGGGTGATGGTGGCCCTGCTGGACGGGGCCGACCTGTCACTCGACCCCATGCAGCCGGAATGCATGTTCCGGCGCTTCGACGCGCTGCACCTGGAGCAAGGCACCGTGGTCTGCGGATGCGGCGGGGGCGAGGCCATCCGGGCGGTGCTGCCGAAGGTCCTGGCCGAGGCGCACCGCCTGGTGCTGGATGCGGATGCGCTCAATGCCGTGGCGGGCGACCCGTCCCTGGCGAAGGCGCTGCGCGATCGCGCGGCGCAGCCTGGCCGGCACACCGTGCTCACGCCCCACCCGCTGGAAGCGGCCCGGCTCCTGGCGGTGGACACGCCAGGCGTGCAGGCCGACCGGCTGGCTGCGGCCTCCCGGCTGGCGGACCAATTCGGCTGCGCGGTGGTGCTCAAGGGTTCGGGCAGCGTGATCGCGGCCGCGGGGCAAACGCCCTGCATCAATCCGACCGGCAACGCACGCCTGGCAACGGGCGGCACGGGGGATGTGCTGGCGGGACTGGTGGGTGCGCGGCTGGCCGCGGCGTCCGACGCGCCGAGCGCCGCCTTCGATGCGGCCATGGCAGCCTGCTGGATGCACGGCGAGGTGGCGGACCAATGGCCTGACGGCACCGCCTTGACGGCGTCGGCGCTTGCCCGGCGGCTGACGCCTGGGTGAATGGAACCCAAAACCGTTGACTTGCGTCAACGGAGCGCAACCAACCGTAACTGTCGTCGCAACAGCCTTCCAAAAGGCCTTGTCTGACAGACCCGGCCCGAAGGCAAGCGGTGTAATGCGTTCACCCCCACCGCCGTGCAGGCCCCACCCCTTTTGAAGGACTCTGTCATGAAACGCAAAATCCACTCCGGAACCCGCGCTTTCGCAGCCTTTACGGTGACAGTGCTTCTCGCGGTGGCTGCCACCGCCATGACGCTGGTACCGGACGAGGCGGTGCAGGCCGCCGACTCGCTGGTGAATCTGCCGGGCAACCTCGAGCAGATTCTTCCCGCGGAATCGTTCCTCAACTGAGTCCGGCGTCCCGGCACGGCGCGGGCCGGGGCAGTCCCCTGAATCTCCGCGCCATCCCCCTCCGCCCCCTCTGGGTTTCTGCGTCAGCGCTTTTCAGCGCTGAGCCCCTGCTCCAGCACCGACAACCGCCTGCGGGCGGCGGCAGCCGCGGGCCCATCGCCCCTTTGATCGGCACGCTGCGCCGCCAGGGTCAGCCAAGCCAGCAACGGCCGTCGCCACCCCTGCGCAGAGGCGGCCCCCACGGCGGAGTCGACCACCTGCGGCGTTTCCCGGCCGGTTTTCACCCACACCCCCGCGGCCACCAGGCGCGACAACGGATCGGCCAGGCCGGCTTGCGCAGCCGGGCCGGCCGCCCAAGCGCTGCGTGCGGCTCGGGCAGGTGGGCAGCGGCGTGACTGTCGATGGTGCCGGCCAGGTAACGTCGGCATAGGCCTGGTCCTGCGG
>NZ_BAAJYS010000591.1:0-1599 GCF_057543315.1 Acidovorax sp. KPB24-07 | reverse complement strand
GGGCCGCGGCGGTGGGACGGGGCTCGCGGCCGGTGCGGTCGAACAGCGGCACGGCCAGCTCGGCTTCGAGGTGGGCGATGGTCATGCTCACGGCCGAGGGCACGCGCGACAGGGCCCGCGCCGCGGCCGAGAACGAGCCTTGGTCCAGCACGGCCAGAAACACCTGCACGCTGTCGGAAGAGAACGCCATGGGGCCGGAGTATCTATCAATAAAACTGAAACAAGCTGACTTTATGTATCAGCCTGGCACACATACAGTGGCCCCATGTCCACGCACACCGCCCCCGCTACCCACCGCCCCACCGGCCTGCAAGGCCTGCCGCGCCGCGTTCTCTACGTCACCCTGTACGAGCTGATCGCCATCGTGGCCGCCACGGCGGCGCTGGCTTGGCTCACGGGGCAGGGGCCGGGGCATTCGGGCGTGGTCGCGGTGGCCGCCTCGGCCATCGCGGTGGTGTGGAACCTCGTGTTCAATTGGGCGTTCGAGCGCTGGGAGGCGCGCCAGCCGGTGCGCGGGCGCAGCACGGCGCGCCGCATCGCCCATGCCATCGGGTTCGAGGGCGGCCTGGTCTTCACCCTGGTGCCGCTGTTCGCCTGGTGGTTCAAGGTCAGCCTGTGGCAGGCCTTCGTGATGGACCTGGGGCTGATCGCCTTCTTTCTTTGCTACACCTTCGTCTTCAACTGGGGCTTCGACCGCATCTTCGGCCTGCCGGCATCGGCCCAGGCGGGGCCGTCCGGCGTTCAGGCCACCACGCAGGCCACCCCCCAGACCGTGATTCAGTGATTCAGTAAGGCAGCGCGAAGCCGTTGCGCCCGGCGTTGATGCGCGTGGCCGTGGGGGTGCCGTTCACCTCCTGCGCGGTGAGCGACACGCTGCGCCCGGCACCAGCAGGCTGCGGTCGCCGCCGCGGAAGGTCACCACCGGCGCGCCGAACGGCACGATGACGGTCTTCTCGCCACCCTGGTAGGTGAGCTTCAGCGTGCGGCCCTTGGCGGCCCCGCCGGCGGCATCGGACACGCCTGCCACGTCGGCCACGGTGGCGTTGGTCATGGTGCTCTGGGGCTGCAGGTCGAACGGGCGGTGGCCCTCGCCGGCCCCGCGCGCGGATTCGGGGAACACCGTGACGGCGATGGCGCGCTGGGTGCCGTCCGCCTGGGGCAGCGCGGCCGTGCCGATGAAGCTGCCCGGCTGGATGTCCGCCAGCGCGATCGGATAGACCTCCTGCACCACCAGCGTGGGCGAAAGCGCCAGCGTGACCGTCTGCCCGCCGCGTTCCTTGACGGTGAGCGAAGTGGGCGTGGCGGCTTCGATGGTGCCGCGCAGGCGCACGGTCTGGGCGGGGGCAGCGGCGGGGGATGCCGCCGTGGGCGCTGCGGCCGGGGCCGTCTGGGCCGTGGCCGCGCCGGCGCCCAGGATCAGGGTGGCCGCCACGAAGAGCGGGGACAGGCGTGCAGGGGCGAGAAGGGGCTTCATGGCGTGGCGCGGCGGCGTGCAGTGAAAGAGGCTGCCCATGATGCCCGAAGCGCCCGGGCCAGGCGTTGCCGGGCGTTTCAGTGCGCCGCGCCGGCGCCGAAGCGAAAGCTCGACGCCGTCACGCC
>NZ_BAAJYS010000590.1:0-1600 GCF_057543315.1 Acidovorax sp. KPB24-07 | reverse complement strand
ACCTGCGGCTCGGCACGCCGAAAGCGGTAGATGCTCTGCTTGGGATCGCCCACGATGAACACGCTGGGCGCACGCCCTCCGCCCGCGCCCACATAGCCCGACAGCCAGGCGTGCAGCGCCTGCCACTGCAGCGGGTTGGTGTCCTGGAACTCGTCCACGAGCAGATGCCGCACCCGCGCATCCAGCCGCTCCTGCACCCATCCGCTCAGCACCGGGTCGGACAGCATGACGAGCGCCGTGCGTTCGACATCGTTCATGTCCACCCAGCCGCGATCGCGCTTGAGGGCAGCGAATGCAGCCACCAGGGCGCGCGTGAGCCGGGCCATGCGGTGGTGGTGGCCCCAAGCCTCGTGCTGGCGGCGTGCCAGGCACAGGCGCTGCAGCTCGGCCTCGGCTTCCTGCGCCACGGCGAACTTCTCCAGGTTTTTGCTGAGCCGGTCTTCCTTGGCCACGAAGAAGGCGCGGCGCAAGCGCTCCAGGCGCTCGTGCAGGTCCTCGCACGCGAAGGCATCGACCACTGCGTCGGCCGCCTTTTGCGGCGTCTTGTTGGATTCGGTGCCCAGGGCACTGGCGCGGGCCAGCCAGCGGGCGCGCGCCGCATCGCCCTCCAGCGCATGGGCCGGGCTGTCCAGCCCCTGCAGGTCGGGGAAGTGCGCATGGAACGGCGGGACCGAGGCGTCGATCACGCCGGCCGCGTCCGCCAGTTCGAACTCGATGCGCTTGGACAGCGCCGCGCCCAGGGCCTTGTGCGTCTGCGACCGCCCGTGCAAGGCCACCGCCGCTAGGTAGTCGGCATGCAGCGCGGCATCGTCGGCCACCTGCTGCAGGAACGGCGGCCAGACCTGGCGCACGGCCTCGGCGTCGTCCTCCAGCAACTCGTAGTTGCCGGGCAGCCCGCGTGCGTGCAGCACCGCCAGCGGCGCCGTGCCCAGCAGCGCGGCGAACCAGCTGTGGAAGGTGCGGATCTGCACCGGCCGCCCGGATTCGAGCATCGAGCGGTACAGCGTCTGCAGCAGCACGCGCTTTTCCAGCGCGCGATCGGGCGGGATGCCGCGGGCGACCAGTTCCAGGGCCAGGCGCTCAGGCTCGGCCTGGGCAAACTCTTCCAGCCATTCCTGCAGGCGCTGGCGCATCTCGCCCGCGGCCTTGCGCGTGAACGTGATGGCCAGGATTTCGTGCGGCGCGCACCCGTCCAGCAAGGCGCGCAGCATGCGGGAGACGAGCATCCAGGTCTTGCCCGCGCCCGCGCAGGCTTCCACCGCCACGCTGCGGTCCGGATCGCAGGCAATCGCATAGAACGCCTCGCGCGTGGCCGGACGGCCGTTGTGTTCGTAGGCGGCCAGCGTCATGGTGCGTTCTTCATGCCCAGAAATCCTTGCGGCACAGGCCGCGCGCAGCGCAGTAGTCGCACACGGCGCCCTCGCCCAGCGCCGGCATGGCGGCACCGGCAGCGATGCGTTCGAAGTCGTGCAGGATGCCGTCCACCAGCTGGTCGCGCAGGGCCACGATGTCGGGCTGCTCGAAGGTCCGCGTGTCGCCGCGCTCGCCCACGTTCACGTAGGCCGCGCGCAGGTGGTCGTCGTGCAGCAGCGCGGCATAG
>NZ_BAAJYS010000589.1:0-1607 GCF_057543315.1 Acidovorax sp. KPB24-07 | reverse complement strand
GGCGCTGCCGCTGGGGGGGCTGCCGGTGGCAGGGCCTGCCAAAGAAGCCCCGGCAGGCAGCAGCAGGTACAGCGCCAGCGCGCCACCGCCAACGCCACGTTGGCCGCGGCGATCCACCCCAGCCGGCGCCGGGTCGCCGCGCGGCGGGCGAGCCATTCGCCCGCCTGGGGCAAGGTGGCCGAGGCCGAGAGCGCCTTGGTGATGCGCTTGCGCACCTCGGCATGAAAGATGGCGTCGCCGTACAGCCCCGGCACCACGGTGGCGGCCAGCAAAAGCGCGAGCAGCACGCCCGACAGCACCGGCAGCGGCCACTGCACCACGTACTGGCCCAGGGCGAACACCAGCAGCGCGACGCCTTCGAGGGCCGCCACATAGACGAGGGCGGCTCCCCAGAGCTGGCGGAACACCAGCCAGTTCAGCGTGCACAGGGCCGCGGCCCAGTTCCAGCGCGGCAGCGGGCGGCCCGCGGTGTCGAGCCGCTCGAAGGCGGGCAGGTAGTAATCGGCATTGACCGGGCCGATCGCGGCGCGGTAGAGCGTTCCCATCGTGGTGTCGTCGGAGCCGCGGGGAACGAGGGCGGCATGGGCCGAATAAGCCGTGTGGGCAAGCATGGCGAGATTCTGGCACGCACCCCGCCGTGTGGGGCGCTGGGCGAGTGCGGTTTACCCGGGGCGGTGCGTTGTGTCGGGCGTGTCCGGGGCGGCCGGCGGGGCATGGACGATGGTGTACAGGCCCACGTCCACCCGGCCGGTGCTGAAGCCGGCTTCGCAATAGCACAGGTAGTACTCCCACAGCCGACGGAACGGTGCATCGAAGCCCAGCGGCTCGATCGTGGGCCAGGCGCTCAGAAAGCGGTGGCGCCATTCGGCGAGGGTGGTCGCATAGCTGGGGCCGAAGGTTTCCGCAGCCTGCAGCGCCAGGCCCGCGTTCGCCAGCGCTTGCCGCAGCCGCGAGGGCGAGGGCAGCATGCCGCCCGGAAAGATGTAGCGCTGGATGAAGTCGGTGGTGCTGCGGTACTGCTCGAACTGTGCGTCCGCGATGGTGATGACCTGCACTACCGCCCGGCCGCCGGGGCGCAGCCGCTCTTTGAGCGTTTGGAAATAGGCCGGCCAGTAGCGCTCGCCCACGGCCTCCAGCATTTCGATGGAGACGATGTGGTCGAACTGGCCTTCGACGTCTCGGTAGTCCTGCAGTCGCAGGTCGATGTGCTCGGTGAGCGCCTCGTCATGCACGCGCTGGCGGGCGTGGCGCAGTTGCTCGGACGACAGGGTGAGGCCGGTCACCGATGCGCCGGTGTCGCGGGCCAGGGCAATGGCCAGGGCGCCCCAGCCGCAGCCGATCTCCAGCACGCGTTCGCCGGCCCGGGGCGCCAGCAGGGTGGCGATGCGGGCCAGCTTGGCCTGCTGCGCCTGCTCCAGCGATTCCTGGCCCGTGGCGTAGATGGCGCTGGAATAGAGCATGTCCGGGTCCAGCCACTGGGCATAGAAATCGTTGCCCATGTCGTAATGGAACGAGATGTTCTGGCGGCTGCCCCGGCGGGTGTTGGCGCGGCGCAGGTGGAACAGCCGCGCCAGCAGCCGCGCCGGCAGGCTGGCCTGCAGCGCGCG
>NZ_BAAJYS010000588.1:0-1609 GCF_057543315.1 Acidovorax sp. KPB24-07 | reverse complement strand
CCCCCGAAGCACTGGCCCGTGCCCCGCGCCGGCGAAGCCGCGGCCGCGGCGCGGCTGGCCGCGTGGGGCATCGACGCCGGCACCGGAGCCCCTGCATGACACCGCTGACCATCCCTGACCCCCTGCAGCGCTGGCGCCTGTTGCTCGGCGAACCGGCGGAACCCGCGTGCGGCGCGCTCGGCGATGCCGCGCAGGCGGCCGATGCGGCGCTCGAATGGCTCTACGGCCGCGACAGCGATCGCGCCGAGCGCGGCGAGCGCAGCGCGGGCCTGGGACCCTCGGCGCTCAGCACGCCGGACTGGATCAACACCATCCACACGCTCTTTCCCAAGGAAGTGATCGAGCGGCTGGAACGCGATGCGGTGGAGCGCTACGGCATCGACGAAGTGGTGACCAACCTGGAGGTGCTGGAGCGCATCGAGCCGTCCGAATCGCTGCTGCGCGCGGTGCTGCATACCAAGCACCTCATGAACCCGCAGGTGCTGGCCGCCGCCCGCCGGCTCGTGGCCGAGGTGGTGCGGCGCATCATGGAAAAGCTCGCCACCGAAGTGCGCCAGGCGTTCAACGGCAGCCGCGACCGGCGCCGCCTCTCGCGCATGAAAGTGGCACGCAACTTCGACTTCCGGCGCACCCTGCAGGCCAACCTGCGGCGCTGGGACGCGGCGCGCGGCAAGCTCTACGTGGAGCGGCCCATTTTCATCAGCCGCACGCGGCGGCATGCCGAGCCGTGGGACATCGTGCTGCTCATCGACCAGAGCGGGTCGATGGTGGACTCCGTCATCCACAGCGCGGTGATGGCCGCCTGCCTTTGGCAGCTGCCGGGCATGCGCACGCGGCTGGTGGCCTTCGACACCCAGGTGGTGGACCTCACGGCCGATGTGTCCGACCCGGTCGAGCTGCTCATGAAAGTGCAGCTGGGCGGCGGCACCGACATCGCCCGGGCCGTGGCCTATGCGCAATCGCTCGTCGCCAACCCGGCCCGCACCATCGTCGTGCTGGTGAGCGATTTCTACGAGGGCGGCGACCCCGGAGAACTCGTGCGCCGCGTGAAGGCGCTGACCGGCGCGGGCGCGAAGGTGCTGGGCCTGGCCGCGCTCGACGCGCAGGCCGAGCCCGCCTACGACCGCGAGATGGCCGCGCGCCTCGTGAAGGAAGGCGCGCAGGTCGGCGCCATGACCCCAGGCCAGCTCGCGGGCTGGCTGGCCGAGAAGGTGCAGGCATGAACGCGCCGCTGCGGGCCGACCTGCTCGAACTCACCCCGGAGGCGCTGACGGCGCTGGCCAACGCGGGCTTCGTCAAGCGCGCGCAGAAGGACGTGGCGGCCAATGTGCTGCCGCGGCTGGAGACCGAACCCGACGGCACCGTGCGCGCGGAATTCGACGACGGCGCGCGCACGCGCCTGCCGCTGGGCCGCACGCTGCGCGATGCCGCATGCACCTGTGCCGCGAGCGGCATGTGCCGCCACCGCGTGATGCTGGTGCTGGCCTATCAACAACGGCACGGCACGGCGAGCGCCCCTGCGGTCGATGCGTCCACGGCCGCAGCCGCCGCCCACGGAATCGGGGGGCGCCTGGAGCCCCGCCGCATTTCGACGCGGCGGCGTTGTCGG
>NZ_BAAJYS010000587.1:0-1612 GCF_057543315.1 Acidovorax sp. KPB24-07 | reverse complement strand
GTAGTAGGTCTTGTCGAACAGGTTGTCCACGTTCAGGCTCACCGAAAGCTTGTCGTTGATCTGGTAGGCCACCTGGGCGTTGAACAGCGCATAGTCGCCCGAGGTCAGGCGCACCGTGCCGCTTTGCGCGAAGAACTCGCTGCGGTAGCCCACGCCGCCGCCCACGCTCAGCCCCTGCAGCACCGGCCCCTTGAAGGCATAGCGGGTGGACAGGTTCACGCTGTGGCGCGGCGTGATGGGGCTGAACACCTGGCCCTGCTGCGACACGGGGGCCTGCAGGTACTTGGTGGCGGTGAAGGCGTAGCCGGCCAGCACGTCCCAGCCGGGCGCGACCTGGCCGCTCACCTCGGTCTCGAAGCCCTGCGCGCGCACCTTGCCGCCGGCCAGGGAGGCGGTGGGAACGTCCGGGTCGGCGATGGCGCGGTCCTTGTCCAGGATGCGGAAGAGGGCGAAGTGCGTCTGCAGGCGCTTGTTCAAAAACTCGCCCTTCACGCCCGCCTCGATCTGCGAGCCCGAACGCGGCGTGAGCAGGCGGCCCGCGCGGTCCAGGCTGGACTGCACCACGAAGGTCTCGGCATAGCTCGTGTAGGCCGACAGGTTTTCGTTCAGCTCGTAGATCGCGGCCACCGAGGGGATGAACTGCCGTCCGGGGTCGGCGGTGGCCGTGGTCTGGCCCGTGCTCAGCGTGCGCGTCTCGGCCTTGGCCCAGGACAGGCGCCCGCCGGCCAGCACCTTCAGGCGCTCGGCCACGCTGACCTGCGCCTGGCCGTACAGCGCGTTCTCGGTGCGCCGGGTGGCGCTCTGAAAGCCGGGCAGCGTGATGCTGGGGTAGGGCAGGTCGTACTGCGGATTGAAGATGTTGGCGGTGCGGGGCGCGCCGAAGGCGGAGTTGCCGTCCAGGCTTTCACTGGTCGTGTGGCTCACGCCCAGCAGCACGCGGTGCGTGCGGCCGGCCAGCGACAGCGGCGAGGCGATGTACAGGTCGTAGTTGCGGTCCTTCAGGTCCTGCTGGAAGTCCACCGACTGCAGCTGGTAGTTGCCGTTGGCCGCCACGGCCGAGTTGGCCCGCACCGAGCGGTACAGCGATTCGCGGTGCACGTCGCGCGCCACGAACTTGACCTGCCCGCCATTGGACAGGCGGTGCTCCAGCTCGGCGAAGGTGTCGGTGTTGTCCAGGTCCTGGCGGTTGGCGGCGATGCCCGCGAACGTGGAGCGCGGCACGTCCAGCAGCCGGCCGTCGGCATACGCGGGCAGGCCCTGGTCCACCGTGGCGCGCACCTTCTGGCGCGTGTGGCCGACCGACAGCGTGGTGGACGGGGTGATGTCCAGCTCCAGCGTGCCGTAGCCCAGGGTCTTGTCGTTCTTCAGCGTGGCGACGTGGCTGTCGCGGTCGTCCTTCACCGCCACCACGCGGCCGCGCAGCGTGCCCGCGGCGTTGAGCGCGCCGGTCAGGTCAACGTCGGCGCGGCGCATGTTCCACGACCCCGCGGACACGTTGGCGTTCAGCCCCAATGCGGACTGCGCGCGCTTGCGCACCAGGTTGATGGTGCCGCCGGGTTCGCTCGCGCCCTGCAGCAGGCCGGACGGGCCGCGCAGCACCTCGATGCGGTCG
>NZ_BAAJYS010000586.1:0-1614 GCF_057543315.1 Acidovorax sp. KPB24-07 | reverse complement strand
ACTAGGGCATATCGCTATTTAATTGATAGCATTTCCCGGGCCGATCTGCACCGGCCCGGCGGTTTCGGTTCCTGGCTCCGGCAGCAGGGGGCCGGACCGCTGAACCCATTCCGCGCCCCACCACGCTGCCCCTTCCATTCCATTCCATTCCATGCCGATGCTTTTGCGAACCCTGTGCGGCGCGGCCCTGCTGCTGCTCGCCAGCGCGTGTACGTCCGTCCCACCGGCTTCGACGGCGCCCGTGCCCGCCGCCTTTCCCGGCGCATCATGGGAGCCCCAGCCCGTCGCGGAGCAGGGGCCGGCCTGCCGCCGCGGTCTCGAAGCCGCCGGCGACTACCTTCGCACCCTGGACACGACCGCCCTGATGGCGGTGCAGGACGGCCGGGTGCTGTTCGCGTACGGCCCGGTGGAGGCGGTCAGCATCGTGTTTTCGGTGCGCAAGAGCGTGCTGTCGATGCTGTACGGCCCGCCCGTGGCGGACGGCACCATCGACCTCGACCGCACGCTGGCGGACCTGGGCATCGACGACACGGGCGGCCTGCTGCCGATCGAGCGGCAGGCGACATTGCGTGACCTGCTCACGGCGCGTTCGGGCGTCTACCATGCGGCCGCCAATGGGGGCGACGACGCGGCGGCCGCGCCGGCGCGCGGCTCTCAGGTGCCGGGCCGCTATTTCCTCTACAACAACTGGGACTTCAACGCGGCCGGCACCGCCTTCGAGCGCATGACGGGGCGCAGCATCTACCAGGCCTTCGCGGACGATCTGGCCGCGCCGCTGCAGCTGCAGGACTTCGACCCGGCGCGGCATGTGCGCAGCGGCGATGCCCGGCGGTCGGAGCACCTGGCCTATCCCTTCTTCCTGTCCACGCGCGATATGGCGCGGCTGGGCCATCTGATGCTGCAGCAGGGCCGCTGGCGCGGGCGGCAGATCATTCCCGCGGACTGGGTGGCGCGGATCACGCAGCAGACGACGCCAGCCTCGCAGATGCACCCGGCGCACACCGCGCGGCGCGGCTTCGGGTACGGCTATCTGTGGTGGCTGCTGCAGGAGCCGCCGGACTCGCCCCTGGCAGGCGCCTACATGGCCTGGGGCGTGCACGGCCAGTACATCCTGGTGGTGCCGAAACGGCAGATGGTGATCGCGCACAAGCGCCAGGTGCCGGTGGCGGGCGACTGGAACGTCAGCTGGGTCGGTCCAAAGGCGTTCCTGCACGCTGCCCGCCTGCTGGCGGCCGCGCCCTGCCGGGCCGGCGAGGCGCCCTGACTGGTCCGCGCTGCCGACGGGGTCGGCAGGGAGGGCCGGAAAGGGCCGCGAAAAATGCCACCAGCGCAATCAGTACCAGGGCATATTGCTATCGAATTTGTAGCGTATCGCCTGGCTGCACCACCGCATCCCCAGCCCCCAGCCGGAACACTCCCGCCGCCCGCACCAGTTCCTCCGCCTGCGCCCGCAGGCTGTTCGCCGCGGCGGCCATCTCCTCGACCAGCGCGGCGTTCTGCTGGGTCGACCCTGGTCCCATCGTGGGTGATGGCCCTGGCCCACCTGCCTCCACGCCCGGCGCTCTTGCTCGCTGCTGCGGCGCTGATCTCGCCCATGATGTCAGTCACCCGCCG
>NZ_BAAJYS010000585.1:0-1620 GCF_057543315.1 Acidovorax sp. KPB24-07 | reverse complement strand
GATCGCCGCGCCCCCCCGCCGCCGCAGCAGCAGCGCCCGCAGCAGGCGGCAAGCACAACGCCGACGACTGGGAGACCTTCTGACAGCTTGCGGCCGGCCGCGCCGGCGATGCGGGGCGCAGCGGCGCACCGCATGCCGGAATGCACGGTTTCCTCCCGTGCAACCCCTGCCTGAAACCCGCTTTGCCCGTGCTACGCTGGCTGCCATGTTCAATCCGTCCCAAGCCGATGTGCGGCGCTTTTTCTGCGCCGTGTACGCCAAATCCCAGGCCGGCCAGCCCATGGAAGCCATCGAGACCCTGGCCAGCCTGTGGATCGCAGAGCACCCCGAATACCACGCCGATCTGGCCGATGTCGATGCAGCCCTGGCCCGCAACTACGACGAGACGCCGGACAGCACCAACCCCTTCCTGCATCTGTCCATGCACCTGTCGATCAGCGAGCAGTGCAGCATCGACCAGCCCCGCGGCATCCGCCAGGCGGTCGAATTGCTGGCCGCCCGCAAGGACTCGCTGCTCGATGCGCACCATGCCGCCATGGAATGCCTGGGACAGATGCTGTGGGAAAGCCAGCGTTCCGGCCGCCCGCCCGATGGCGATGCATATGTCGCTTGCGTGCAGCGGCGCGCCACCCGGGACTGAGGGCTCACCGCCTGCCGCACGCCGCCATGTCCAGAACCGCCCTCCAGATCGCTGACCGGCTGGCAGCGTCGCCCGCCGCCGCGGCAGCTCCTCGGGCCAGGCCGCACCGTGCACGGTGCCCACGCACCCGCGGTGCCCTCGCACCCGACCAGGGGGCCTGACATGCGCCGGTGGCAGATTTCGCTGCGCACCGCCATTGCCGTCCCGTTCGCCGTGCTGTTCGCGGCCACCGTGGCATTGCATGCCTTCACGCAGCAGCGGCAGATCGGCCACCTGATCGACCAGGAAAGCGTGCGGCTGCTGGACGCCGTGACGCTCACCGCCCGGGACCGGCTGTCGCGCTTTCTCTCCCGGCCCTTCGAGATCCAGCGCGACATCGCCGATGCGATCGGCCGCCACGGCCTGTACCAGCCGGGCGACATGCGGCCCATCCACGAACACCTGCGCGCCGTGTTCGACGCCCTGTACCGCGACGAGCGGCAGATCAGCCTGCTGAGCTTCGGCAGCCGCGACGGCGAATACACCGGCATGCGCCGCGAAGCGGACGGCTTTCGGCTCATCCTCAAGGACCGCTCCACCGAGGGCCTGATGCACGTGTACCAGAGCGGCACGCCCGACGCGGTGTCGGCCTCGTTCCGCGGCTACGACCCGCGCATCCGGCCCTGGTATGTGCCCGTGGCCCGGTCCGGGCGCGCGGGCTGGTCGCCGATCTACACCACGGCCGGAGAGCGCGCCGATGTGACCATCTCGGCCGCCTCCGCCGTGATCGCCAGCGGCCAGATGGTGGGCGTGATGGAGGCCGATGTGCGCCTGGACACGCTCAACCAGTTCCTGCGGGACGACCCCTTGCGCGGGAACGGCCACATCTTCATCCTGGACACGGAGCAGCGGCTGGTGGCGCAGTCCGAGGGCGGCTCGGTGCTGTCGGAGCAGCCCGCCCCGCGCGGCGGAGAGCGGGAGCGGCTCACCGCCGGCCGGAG
>NZ_BAAJYS010000584.1:0-1623 GCF_057543315.1 Acidovorax sp. KPB24-07 | reverse complement strand
GGCCAGCGCGAGCGCCAGGGCGGCGGCGCGCGGCGCGCGGCATGGCGGCACCGCGAATCGGGGGGTGGCAGGGATGGGCATGGGGCCTCCTCTCGTCTTGTTGCCCGCGGTTCAGTACGCGGCCTGCACCGACAGGTACAAGCCGTTTTGCCGGCGGTAGCCCGTCACGCCCGGCACGATGAGGCCCAGGTTGACGTAGGCCAGGGTGATCGACATGTGCTTGTTGGGCGCCCAGGCGATGAACAGGTCCCGCCAGTCGTCCTCGCGCAGCGCGGCGCCCAGGCCCGCCGAGGCGCCGATCGCCTGCAGGTTGTTGGGCTTGAAGCGGTATTCGGCGCCGATCGCCAGGTCACGGCGCAGCAGGTAGGCCACGGAGAATTCGGGCTGAAGGCTGCGGCGGCTGCGCCCCGGGGCCGAGCCGCCGAAGCCCAGCAGGCCGTTCTGGTTGGCGTTGGTGGAGCGCAGCGTGGCGCTCAGCACCAGATTGCGGTCCAGCAGCAGCTTGGTGGCGGTCACGTAGACATCGGTGCCGCTCGTGTCGGCCCCCAGGAACTCGATGACCCTGCCGGCCGAAGCGGGGTGCAGCCGCTTGTGCTCCACGCCCACCGCCACCTGCGGCATGGCGCTGTCGGCCTCGAGCACCGCATCGCCGAGCAGGCGGACCTTGACTCCGATGATGTCCATCTTGAGGTGCAGATCGGGCTCGACGCCGAATGCCGCGATGCCGTTCAGCGCGACGGCGGGGGCGGCATCGAAATCCTGCTTCGCCACCGACACCTCCACCCGCTCGTTCCAGCCCATCGCCGCGCCGTAGCTCGTGAGGCCGTAATCGCGCGTGCGGGTGCGGGTGGTGAAGGCGCTCATGCCGATCTCGCCCTCGGTGGCATTCGAGCCCACCACCGCCCAGGGGGTGAGCCCGCCGCCGGCCGAGCCGGAGATGCTGCTCACGCCGCCAGTCAGCAGCAGCTTGCCGGTTTCAGCCCGCGCGGTGCCGGCGGCGGCCAGCAGTGCGCAAAGTCCGGTGGTGCAGGCCACCGTGGAGATCCAGTGAATGGGGTGCATGGGGGTTCGTCCGCAAAGGAGCGCCAACCTGCGCTGTAGCAGAGTGTTACCTAAATCGACGCCCGACGAAACCCCCATTCCGCAAAGCAGAATATGAGGCCGTTTCGCTACAGCATGCGTTCGATCAGCGCGCCCGTGAACAGCACCGGTCCCGTCGGCCCCTTGTCGCCCGGCACGCCGCCCTGCGGCTCCAGGCTGATGGCCAGCGTGGGTACGTTCTTCACCGCGCTCTCCGGCGTGGCCAGCGTGAGCAGCGCCTGCGGCCCCAGCACGCCGAGCGAGCGCGGGCCGCTGCCGGGTGGCAGCGCCCACAGCTGCAGCGAATGGTCGCTGCCTTCCTGGAAACCGCCCACGCGCTGCAGCACCAGCGCGTTCTTTTGCGCATCGAATGTGACGAGCATGGACGGCGCGGCCTTCGCATCGGCCAGCACTGCCACGTAGCGCACCTGCGGCGTGGCGGCCAGTTGCTGGCGCAGCTGGGCGATCTGCGCCCCGCTGTCCTGCTGGAGCCGCTGGTGCGTCTGCAGCCCGACGACCACGGCAGCCACCGTGGCCAGCGCG
>NZ_BAAJYS010000583.1:0-1626 GCF_057543315.1 Acidovorax sp. KPB24-07 | reverse complement strand
TGGACGCCGCGCCCCGTGCGCGGCCCGAGCCGCCCGTGCGGCCGGAGTTCGAAGGCCCGCTCGCGCCGCTCGAAGGCATTGCGCCCCAGCAGCCGCTGCCGCTGTTCGCCCGCGTTTGGCAGCAGCAGGCCGTGCGGCGGCTCGCCATCCTGGCGGTGCTGGCCGTGCTGTGGGAGCTGCTGGCGCGCTGGCAGGACAACGATCTGCTGCTGCCCACCTTCGTGCAGACCGCCCGGGCCCTGGCCGAAGGCCTGGCGTCGGGCGAGCTGCTGGCCAAGGCCGCGATCTCGCTGTCGGTGCTGCTCAAGGGCTACCTGGCCGGCATCGCGGGGGCCTTCGTGCTGACCACGCTGGCGGTCTCGACCCAGTTCGGGCGCGATCTGCTGTCCACGCTGACCGCCATGTTCAACCCGCTGCCCGCGATCGCGCTGCTGCCCCTGGCGCTGCTGTGGTTCGGCCTGGGGCAGGGCAGCCTGGTCTTCGTGCTGGTGCACTCGGTGCTGTGGCCGCTGTCGCTGGCCACCTACGCGGGCTTTCAGGGCGTGCCCGAGACCCTGCGCATGGCCGGGCGAAACTACGGCCTCACCGGCATCCGCTACGTGCTGCAGATCCTGGTGCCGGCAGCGCTGCCGTCCATCCTGTCGGGCCTGAAGATCGGCTGGGCCTTTGCCTGGCGCACGCTGATCGCCGCCGAGCTGGTCTTCGGCGCTTCGTCGGGCAAGGGGGGGCTGGGCTGGTACATCTTCCAGAACCGCAACGAGCTCTACACCGACAAGGTGTTTGCCGGCCTGGCGCTCGTGATCCTTATCGGGCTGCTGGTGGAGACGCTGGGCTTTCACACCCTGGAGCGACTGACGGTGCGCCGCTGGGGCGTGCAGCGCTGACTGAACGGCCCGCTGCACTGGGCGCGCGCGGGCGGGGGCCATGCCCCTGGGCTTTCAGGGCCCGGGCCGGCCGATCCGGGGCCGAAAAGCCGCAAGCCCTACACTTGCAGCCCATGTTTCGCTGGCTGATCGTCGTTTTTCTCGCGCTGGTGCTCATCAACGGCCTCACGCCGCTGCTGCAGCGCCTGGGGATGGGGCGTCTGCCGGGGGACTTCCGGTTCCGTCTGTTCGGTCGCGAGTGGTTCATTCCACTCACCAGCACGCTGCTGCTCAGCGCCTTGGCGAGCCTGATCGCCAAGTGGGTGTGAGGCCCGCGCGTCGCCTGTCACGGATTTTCCATCTGCCCTTGTCACACTGGGCGCGCCCGATGTCCCGGCCGCCCCTTTGAAAGTCGTTTTTCCCATGTTCCGCTCCATTGCCCGGCTGCTGCCGCTGCTCGCCTGCGCCATCGCGCCGTTTTCCGCCATGGCCCAGGGCCCGGCCAACACCTTGCAACGCATCCAGGAAACCCATTCCATCACCCTGGGCGTGCGCGAAGCGGCCTGGCCGTTTTCGTTCCTGGACGACAAGAAGGCCCCCGCGGGCTACTCCGTGGACCTGTGCCTGGCCGCGGTCGATGAGATCAAGCGCACGCTCAAGCTCAAGGAGCTGGACGTGAAATACAAGGTGGTGAGCGGCACGGAGCGCATCCCCAAGCTGGAAGCCGGCGAGATCGATCTCGAATGCGGCTCCACCACCAACA
>NZ_BAAJYS010000582.1:0-1628 GCF_057543315.1 Acidovorax sp. KPB24-07 | reverse complement strand
ACGTGATCGCCATGGCCACGGCCTTTACCCCGGCCGAGGTCCGCAAGGACGTGCAGGAGCAGATCGCCCGCATCTCGCGCCTGGCGGAGGACCTGCTGGACTACGCCAAGCCCTGGCAGATCGAGCCGCGGGCCATCGACCTGTCGCAGCAGGTGCGCCAGGCGATCCGCCACGCCCCATCCGTGGAACTGGGGCCCGGGCTGGACAAGCCCTGCCCCGTGCACGCCGACCCCGCGCGGCTGGACCAGGTGCTGGCCAACCTCCTCACCAACGCCCAGGCCGCCGCAGGCCAGCGGCGGGTGCACGTGGATGCCGAGCCGGGCGAGGACGGCCTGCGGCTGCATGTCTGCGACGACGGACCCGGCATTCCCGCCGAGCTGCGCGAGCGGCTGTTCCAGCCCTTCGCCTCGCGCAGCCCGGGCGGCACCGGGCTGGGCCTGGCCATCGTCGCACGCATCATGGCCGCGCACGGCGGCACGGCCGCACTGACCGAGCGCCCGCCCTGGCGCACCTGCTTCACCCTGACCTTTCCTCCCCACCGACCATGACCCCTTCCCCCTCCCTGGGCCACATCCTGCTGGTGGACGACGAGCCCGCCTACCAACGGCTGGGCAGCTCCTTCCTGCGAGAACTGGGCCACCGGGTCACCGTGGCCGGCAGCGGCGAAGAGGCGGCCTGGGCCTTCGGACAGGACCGCGCCCACGTGGTGCTGCTCGACCTCGCCATGCCGCCCAGCATGGACCCCGAAGCGGGCCTGGAGCTGATCGGGCAGTTCGCGGGCTCGGTCGTGGTGGTCCTGAGCGGCCACGGAGACCGGGAACTCGCCCTGCGCGCCGCCGAGAAGGGCGCGTGGGACTTCCTCACCAAGCCCATCGACCCGGACATGCTGCGCTTCGTCGTCTCGCGCGCCATGCACAAATCCCGCCTGGACGAAGAGCTGCGGGAGCTGCGCGCACGCGAGGGCAGCGAAGACCTGGGCATCGTCGGCCAGTCGCCTGCCGCGCAGCAGCTGCGCGCCATGGTGCGCCGCGTGGCCGGCACCTCGGTGAGCGTGATGGTGCTCGGGCCCACCGGCACGGGCAAGGAGCTGGTGGCCCGCGCCCTGCACCAATGCAGCGTACGCCGGCAGGGCCCTTTCGCGATCATCCACTGCGGCGCCCTGTCCAGCGAGCTGCTGGAGAGCGAGCTTTTCGGCCACCTGAAAGGCAGCTTCACCGGCGCCCACCGCGACCAGCCGGGCCTGGTGGAAACCGCGCACGGCGGCACGCTCTTCCTGGACGAAGTGGGCGAGATGCCGCCCGCCATGCAGGTCAAGCTGCTGCGCTTCCTGCAAGAGGGCACCTTCCTGCCCGTGGGCGGGCGCGAGACGAAGAAGGCCGACGTGCGCGTGGTGTCGGCGACGCACCGCGACCTGGAGGGCATGATCCAGGATGGCAGCTTTCGCGAGGACCTCTTTTACCGCCTCAAGGGCGTGGTGATGCGCATCCCGCCCCTGGCCGAGCGGGGCATGGACGTGCCGCTGCTGGCCGCGCACTTTCTGCGCCGCGTGGCGCCGCAGGCCCTGTTCGCGCCCGACGCCCAGGCCTGGCTCGCCACGCAGCCCTGGCCGGGCAACGTGCGCCAGCTCC
>NZ_BAAJYS010000581.1:0-1634 GCF_057543315.1 Acidovorax sp. KPB24-07 | reverse complement strand
GCGTGCCCCGAAGCGGTTCCGTGCAGCATCTCAGCCATGGTCGTGGTGCCAGAAAGGGGTGCCCAGCACCGGGGTGCTCGGCTGGGCGGCTTCCTGCGCGGCCATGGCGCCCGCACGGCGGGCGGTGCGGCCGGCCTGCACGGCGTCGGCGAAGGCGCCGGCCATGGCCACCGGGTCTTGCGCCAGGGCCACGGCGGTGTTCAGCAGCACGCCGTCATAGCCCCATTCCATCACCTGGCAGGCATGCGAGGGCAGGCCCAGGCCGGCGTCCACCAGCATGGGCACGTCCAGGCGCTCGCGCAGCAGCTGCAGCGCATAGGGGTTGACCGGGCCGCGGCCGGTGCCGATGGGCGCGGCCCAGGGCATCACCGCCTGGCAGCCCACATCGACGAGGCGCTGGCACAGCACCAAGTCCTCGGTGCAGTAGGGCAGCACTTGGAAGCCGTCGCGGATCAGCTGCGAGGCGGCATCGACCAAGTTCAGCGTGTCGGGCTGCAGCGTGTAGTCGTCGCCGATCAGCTCCAGCTTGATCCAGGGCGTGCCGAACACTTCGCGCGCCATCTGCGCGGTGGTGATGGCCTCCTGCACGCTGTGGCAGCCGGCGGTGTTGGGCAGCACGGGCACGTCCAGGCGCCGCAGCAGCTCCCAGAAGCCGCTGCCGGTCTCGGCGGCGTTGCTGCCCTGGCGCCGCAGCGAGGCAGTCACCATCGCGGGCCGGGCGCGCTGCACGGCGGCTTCGAGCACGCTGGGCGATGGGTAGCGGGCGGTGCCCAGCAGCAGGCGGCTGGAAAAGCGCTGGCCGTACAGCACCAGCGCATCGGCGTCGTCGTTGTCTCGGGAAGGGTTGGAAGGGGAATGCATGGTGCTCAGCCGCCCGTCACGGGCGAGATCACTTCCACCCGGTCGCCCGCGGCAAGCTGGCGCAGGTGGTACTGGGTGTTGGGAACGAAAACGGTGTTCACGGCCACGGCGAAGGGCGGGCGCGCGGCGATGGCGGCCAGCGCGTCGGCTACGGTGGCAGGCTCCGGCAGGGTCGTGGCGGTCTGGTTGATGGTGATGTTCATGGGGAAAGGGCTGCCTCTTCGTCGAGGTGCAGGGCCAGATCGAAACGGGAGGCCAGCGCCGATTGTCCCTGGTTCAGCCATTCCATGACGGCGTCGAGGATGGCCGGGGCGATCATGAAACCATGGCGGTACAGGCCGTTGACCTCCAGCACGCGCGGGCGCACCTGGCGGAGGGCGGGCAGGTTGTCGGGCAGGGTCGGGCGGCATTGCGTGGCCACTTCGAGGATGCGGGCCTCGGCAAAGCCCGAATGCACCGCGTAGGCCGCGCTCAGCAACTCCAGGGTCGAGCGCACGCTGGCGGGCGACAGGTCGTCCGATTCGATCTCGGTCGCGCCGATCACGAACAGGTGGTCTTCCTTGGGGGCGATGTAGATCGGGTAGCGCGGATGCACCAGGCGGGTCGGCCGCCGCAGGGTCACCTCGGGCGCATGCACGCGCACGACCTCGCCGCGCACGCCGCGCAGCGCGCTCCACTGCGTGCGGGCGCCCAGGCCCCGGCAGTCGATCACCCAATCGGGCTGGCCGGGCATGCCGGGCGAAAAGTCCGATGGTGCGCGCGGGCAGTGCCAG
>NZ_BAAJYS010000580.1:0-1635 GCF_057543315.1 Acidovorax sp. KPB24-07 | reverse complement strand
GGCGCTCCTGCAGCAGGCGCAAAGGTGGTCTCGCCGAAGGCGTCGGCCTTGGCGATGCGCCGGCCAAAGCTATGCGATGTTGCTCGTGTTTTTTGATAAAAAACTTTTAAGCCTCAATACCAGGAGGATTTTAAAATTCATGCATCCTTATAACCACTTATACCATTTATCATCAAGAACTCAGCTTTAATAAAAGCCTCAAATCCATCACCTACCCCATGAACAGATATTAACGAAGATTCTTTTTTTATCTTTAAATTAATTTTTGCGTTAGTTATCACTCCAGATAATTTGATATCGCAAACAGATATCGCCAAGAGAACTACTTGAACCTTATTCGCCCCCGCCGCCACCCATTTTTTCGGAGGTCGAGTTGGAAATTCTGCAAGATCAAACCTCAAGGAGACTCTTGGACCGTCTCTATGAATTATTAGTTCGTGGATCTCTACGCTTTCCAAAACAGGCAAAACATCATCAAATATCTTCTTAACAGAAGCAGAACCATCCGTAAGTATCTCAGTCCAATGTTCCATTTTTTACCAAGAATAATGATCTTGAGTTCCTGGCACTGCGCCAGTTCGAGTATTTTCAGGCGGCCGAACATTAAAGTGTGGTCCTTGATCCCCAACACCGCCTTGACCAAATTGATGCCCAGCAGAATGGTCTTGAATAACTACCTTACTGCCATCAGGACGTGTATATGTATACTCCCGTGTCATAAGCGGTTTTCCATCCGCCCCTAAAATAGATTTCCCATTCCGATCTGTCATTGGAATTTTATTAACGGCATCTGGATGCTGTGAACGAGGGATGCCCAAGTCACGCTTAGCTTCATTCAAGGCGGCATTTCTTCCGCGGGAAGCCTCTTGAGCTCTCTGAGCACACCAACCCCAAGGGTCCACCCACGCAATCGGATTTGTTGCATAGCGATGCAGATTAGTACCACCCGCCAACCCAATAGGATCAGGCGTCGTGAACGACCCCAGGTCTGGGTCGTAATACCGGAACGTGTTGTAGTGCAGCCCCGTTTCCCGGTCCAGGTACTGCCCCTGCATCCTCAGGTTCTGCGGGGCCACCGCCATCTGCTGGCTGGCCCGGGCCCAGCCTTCCACCACCGGGGCGCCCACTGGTCGGCCGGCGGCATCGAATGCCTGCCACTCCTCCGCCACCGCGCTGCCCCAGGCCCGGTATTGCGCACGCCACACCAGATTGCCGTTTCGATCCGACATCTCTTCCGGCAAGCCATTGCCCTGGGTATGGAAGTAATAAATCCGAGCGCCCGGTGCCGCTGATCGCTCGTTGACGTTTATTGCTCCTGCCAGCGATGGCGTTGGCGGGCTGTTCTCCATCACCGCTGGTTGCGGTTGCGCGGCCTGGGCCTTGTCCAGCGCTGCCAGCATGCGTGCCAACCCGCCCACCGGCCCGGCGACCGCGTGGTGCGCATCCGCCCACTCGCCATTGGTGGTCGGCACGGAGTTTTCCTTGCCCCGCGCAGTGTCCACGTCGCCCAGGGCCAGCGCGGACGCGGGGTGTTCCGGCTCCAGCGCGCCCTGGCCGTCGATGCGCGCCAGGGGCGTGTAGCTGCCCGGCTCGTAGATGTAGCTGCTGCATTGCCCGCCCCGGCGCTCCTGCAGC
>NZ_BAAJYS010000579.1:0-1636 GCF_057543315.1 Acidovorax sp. KPB24-07 | reverse complement strand
CCGGCCAGCGTGCGGGCCAGCAGCAGGCCGATGACGACGCCGCCCTGCACGGTGCCGACCACCCGGCCCCGCTCGGCGGGAGGGGCCAGCGTGGCGGCGCAGGCGATCAGCCCTTGCGTCATGGCCGTCCCCAGCAGCCCGATGGCGGCCATGGCCGCCAGCAACAGCAGCGGCGTGGGTGCCCAGGCCACTCCCAGCAGCGCCAGCGCCAGCAGCACCAACTGCCCGCACAGCAGGCGCTTTCGGTCCACCCGATCGCCCAGCGCCACCACAAACAGCAGGGCGATGGCGCAGCCCACCTGGGTGACGGTGATCACGCCGCCCACCGCCATGGCGGGGATGCCGAAATCCAGCGCGATGGCGTCCAGCAGGGGTTGGGCGTAGTAGACATTGGCAACGCTCACGCCGCAGCACACGGCCAGCAGGCGCACGAGGCCCGGCGGCAGGGGATGGCCGGGGGTGGCGTGCAGGGCGGACGGGTTGGCGGCGGTCATGGGCTCTGATCCAGTTGCTGATTGAAACTGGATCGAGTGTAGTCCCATCCTGTTTTAAAATGAAACCACTTCGGTGCGTGGATCGAATGCTCGGTCCGCTACCGGCACCCAAGGAGTGGCCATGGCCAAAAGAAAAAGCCTCGCGGATTCCCCCTGCCCGGTGGCCCGTTCGCTCGACGTGGTGGGCGACCGCTGGTCGATGCTGATCGTGCGCGATGCGTTCGACGGACTGCGGCGCTTCGGCGAGTTCCAGGCCAGCCTGGGCGCAGCGCGCAACATCCTCAGCGACCGCCTGCGCACGCTGGTGGAAGAGGGCGTGCTGGAGATCGCGCCCGCCTCCGATGGCAGCGCCTACCAGGAGTACGTGCTGACCGCCAAGGGCGAGACGCTGTTTCCGGTGGTCGTGGCCCTGCGCCAGTGGGGCGAGGCGCACCTGTACGCCCGGGGCGAGAAGCACTCGGTGCTCGTCGATCGCGCCACGGGCAAGCCGCTGCCGAAAGCCCTGCTGCGGCTGGAGGACGGGCGGGTCGTCCGGCCGGCGGACACCCTCGTGAAGAAGGTGCGTGCGCGGCCCTGATCCGCAAGGCCGCCGGCATACTGGGCCCATGCCCCGCAACATCGAAATCAAGGCACGCCTGCCGTCGCCCGGCGCTTTGGCCGCGCTGGAGGCCCGCGCCGCAGTGCTGGCCTCCAGCGGCCCGGAGCGGATCCACCAGGACGACACGTTCTTTCGCTGCGCGGCCGGCCGGCTCAAGCTGCGCGCGTTCTCCGCCGGCGCGGGCGAGCTGATCTTCTACCGCCGCCCCGACGTGCAGGGGCCCAAGACCGCGTTCTACGTGCGCACGCCCACGGCCGATCCCGACGGGCTGCGCGAGGCGCTCACGCTGGCGCACGGCCAGGCGGGGCGGGTGGTCAAGGAGCGCACGCTGTACCTGGTGGGCCGCACGCGCGTGCACCTGGACCGCGTGGCGGGCCTGGGCGAGTTCATGGAGCTGGAGGTGGTGCTGGACGAGGCCGAGCCCGAAGACGCCGGCCTGCGGGAGGCACACGACCTGATGGCCCGGCTCGGCGTGGCACCGGCGCAGTGGGTGGACTGCGCCTACGTCGATCTGCTGCGCGGCCGGGGCGGCTGACGCCCGGGC
>NZ_BAAJYS010000578.1:0-1641 GCF_057543315.1 Acidovorax sp. KPB24-07 | reverse complement strand
CGCATGATGGACGTCCAGGCCATGGCCCTGTGGGCCGGATCGCACCCCCTGACCGTCTGGACCGGGGGACTGGCCATCGCGCTGGTGGCCGCCGCTGCGGCCTGGGCGGCCAACGGGCCGCTGCGCACGCATGGGGCCCGGTGGGTCGCCCCCTGGACCGAGCGCTGGGCGCGCCGCAAAACGCCGGCGCGCGGCTGCTGGCCACCCTGTGCGTGGCTGCCCTGCTGCTGCTGGCGTGCGCGCAGGCGCTGGCCGCCATCGCAGAGGAATGGGCCGCGCCCACCGCGTGGGCCCTGTTCGACGACACCCTGGCCGCCACGCTGCGCGCCACCGCCAGCGTGGCCACGCTCACCCTGTTCGCGAACCTGACCCACGCCGGCGACACCGCCGTGCTGACCGTGCTGACCGTAGCCGTAGCCGTGGCCCTCTGGCTGCGCCGTGACCGCCTGCTGGCCCTGGGCTGGACGGCGGCGCTGGCCGGCAACGGGCTGCTCACGCGCGGCTTCAAGCACACCTTCGAACGCGTGCGGCCGGTGCACACGCACGAGATCGCCGTGGCCGACGGCTTCAGCTTTCCGAGCGGGCACAGCAGCAGCTCGCTGGTGGCCTATGGCATGCTGGCCTATCTGGCGCTGCGCCTGCTGCCCGCGCGCTGGCACCTGCCGGCCGTGCTGGTGGCGGTGGCCACCGTGTTCACCGTGGGCTGGAGCCGCGTGGTGCTGCAGGTGCACTTTGCCAGCGACGTGCTCGCCGGCTGGCTCACCGGCGGGGCATGGCTCGTGTGCTGCGTGATGGTGATGTCGGGCATCGGCCACTGGCGGCGCTCACGCGCCACGCCCGTGGCCTGAGAACGTGTTCAAAGTCTTCGGGGAGTCGCGCCAGTGTCTTTTCGGGAGGGGATGCAAGACTGGCCCTTCGGGTTGGAGCGCAATCTCCCAAAAGGCATTGAACACGTCATGAGGGCCTCAGCCCGCCGCACGCCCCGCGCGGTCCGCCGCCAGAGACCAGCCGAACACCGCCAGCCCGCCCAATGCCAGCAGCACGCCCACCCCGCCGGTGGAGGTCCAGCCCAGGCCGGCCGTGATCGCCACGCCGCCCAGCCAGGCGCCCAGCGCATTGGCGCAATTGAAAGCCGAGTGGTTGAGGGCCGCGGCCAGGGTCTGCGCCTCACCGGCCACGTCCATCAGCCGGATCTGCAGCGCCGGGCCGATGGCGACGATCGTGCCCAGCAGGAATGTCGCCGCCGCCGCCGTGACCACATGGTGCGCCGCGAACACGAAGCCGCCCAGCACCACGATGGACCACAGCAGCAGCCCGCCGATCGTGCGCATCAGCGATTTGTCCGCCAGGCGGGCGCCCACCAGGTTGCCCGCCACCATGCCCGCGCCGAACAGCGCCAGCACCAGCGGCACACCGGCCAGCGGCAGCCCGGCCACCTCGGTCAGCGTGGGCTTGATGTAGCTGAACACCGAGAACATGCCGCCGAAGCCGATCGCCCCGATGCCCAGCGTGAGCCACACCTGCTTGCGCCGCAGGGCGCCCAGCTCGCGCCAGGGGCTGGCGCCTTCGGCCGGCGGCTGGTAGGGCACGCCCCGGCGCACCATGGCCATGGCCGCCACCGCGATCAGCCCCACGAAGACG
>NZ_BAAJYS010000577.1:0-1643 GCF_057543315.1 Acidovorax sp. KPB24-07 | reverse complement strand
CCACTAGGGCATATTGCTATCGAAATATGAGCGAATGGGCGGGCTGCGGACTTTTTGGTAACCGCTGTCAACCGCCGGGCGTTCAGCGTCAGCGGCGCTGGCGTTCCTCGCTCGCTTCCTCGAAGCGGTCCACGTCGCGCAGGGGCTTGAACAGGAGCGTCCAGGCGCCCACCACCGCCAGGGTGCACAGCCCGCCCGCCACCGCGGCCGGCACGGCGCCCAGCCACGCGGCGCTGGTGCCGGCGCGGAACTCGCCCAGCTCGTTGGACGAGCCGATGAACAGCATGTTGACCGCGTTCACCCGCCCGCGCATGGCATCGGGCGTGGAAAACTGCACCAGCGCCCCGCGGATGTACACGCTCACCATGTCGGCCGCGCCGGCCACCATCAGGGCCAGGAACGACAGCAGGAACCAGTGCGACAGAGAGAACACCAGGTTGGCCGCGCCGAAGATCGCCACCGCGATGAACATGCGCCGCCCCACATGGCGGTTGAAGGGCCGCAGGGTCAGGAACAGCCCCGCGCCCACCTCGCCGATGGCGATGGCGCTGCGCAGCGCGCCCAGGCCCTGCGGCCCCACGTGCAGCACCTCGTGCGCATAGATGGGCAGCAGCGCCACCACGCCGCCCAGCAGCACGGCGAACAGGTCCAGCGAGATCGTGCCCAGGATGATCGGGCGCGTGCGGATGAAGTGGATGCCCGCGCCGAAGCGGTCCCACATGCGGCCCTGCGTCGGCGAGGGCGGCGCGGCATACGCCACCGTCACGCGCGACAGCAGCAGCGCGCCCAGCGCGAAGCCCGCGCAGCACACGGGGTAGGTGAGCGAGGCGCCGCCGGTGGCATACAGCACCCCGCCGATCAGCGGGCCGGTGATGCTGGCCAGGCGCATCAGCATGCTGTTGGTGGCCATGGCCTGCGCCAGCTGGGCGCGCGGCACGATCTGCGGCAGCAGGCTTTGCAGCGCCGGTCCCGAGAACGCCCGCGAGCAGCCGAACAGCACCAGCGCCGCATAGATGCCCGCCACGCCCGCCGTGCCGTGCCCCGACAGCCACCACAGCAGCGCGCTGCACACCGCGCCCACCGACCAGCTCACGGCCAGGATGTGCCGGCGGCTGGCGCGGTCGATCAGGTCGCCGGCCGGCAGCAGCAGGCACAGCATGGGCAGGAACTGCGCCAGGCCCACGTAGGCCAGGGCGATGGGCTCGCGCGTGAGGTCGTACACCTGCCAGGCCACGACCACGGCCTGCACCTGGGTGGCGAACACGGCCACCAGGCGGGCGATCAGGAAGGCGAGGAAGCCGCGGTGCCGGTAGACGCTTTCGGTGGCAGGAACGGGGGGAGCGGGGGAGGCGGTGGGAAGGTCGGGCACGGCGCTGGGGAGGCTGGAGGGTGGCTGGCCGGAGCCTGTGCGGCCAGCGGACGGGCGGACGCGGCGGGCGGCTCCAACGGTGGGAAGTCAGCGCCGCATGCTACCGGTTTATCCGTGCGGGTGCTGTCGCCGGTAGTCCCAGGGAGCGCGCGGGCGCTTTTGCGACCACAGCCCGGTGTGGCTGGCCTGGGCCTGGCGCTGCAGCGCCGCCAGCTGCGGGTAGGCGGCCGCGCGCGGCGTGTACACCCAGGCGAGCCCGGCGCGCACCTGGGCC
>NZ_BAAJYS010000576.1:0-1655 GCF_057543315.1 Acidovorax sp. KPB24-07 | reverse complement strand
CTCGCCGCCGATGTAGAACATGCTCATCAGCACCGCCGAGAACACCATGCCCACCGGGTGCAGCCGCCCCACGAACGCCACGATGATGGCCGCGAAGCCGTAGCCCGCCGGCACGTAGGGCGTGAGCTGGCCGATGGGCCCCGCCACCTCCAGCGCCGCCCGCCAGGCCCGCCGCGCCCGCCCGAGATGAGCAGCGCCGTCCACAGCGCGCGGCGCGAGGAAAAGCCCGCGTAGCGTGCCGCCGCGGGGGCCAGGCCGCCCACCTGCTGCGCAAAGCCCGCCCGCGTGCGGAACAGGAACACCCACAGTGCCGCGGCGCCCGCCAGCGCCAGCAGCAGGCCGATGGACATGCGCGAGCCCTGCATGAGCCGCGGGATCTGCGTCACGCGCTCGAAGGTCTTGGTCTGCGGGAAGTTGTAGCCCATGGGGTCCTTCCACGGCCCGTAGACCAGGTAGCCCAGCACCAGCGTGGCCACGTAGACCAGCATCAGGCTCACGAGGATCTCGTTGGCGTTGAACCGGTCGCGCAGCAGCGCCGTGATGCCGGCCCAGGCCATGCCGCCCAGCACGCCGGCCAGCAGGATGGCGGGCACGATCCACGGGCCCGTGGTCTGGTCGGCCAGCAGCGCGATGCCGCCGGCCGCGACGGCGCCGATCACGAACTGCCCCTCGGCGCCGATGTTCCACACGTTGGAGCGAAAGCACACCGCCAGGCCCAGCGCGATCAGCAGCAGCGGCGTGGCCTTGACCATCAGCTCACCGATGGCGTACTGGTTCTTGACGGGCTCCCAGAAGAACACCTGCAGCCCGCGCACCGGGTCCTTGCCCAGCGCCGCGAACAGCGCCAGCCCGATGAGCACGGTGACGGCCAGCGCCAGCACCGGCGAGCCGTAGGTCCACCAGCGCGAGGCCTGGGGTCGGGCTTCAAGCTTGAGCATGGGCCGCCTCCGTTTGCGCGCGCGCCGCTTCGGCCCGGGCGAGGTGCGACTGCACGTCGGCATGCCAGAGCCCGCTCATCCATTCGCCGATGCGCTCCACCGTGGCCTCGGCGCGGGGCACCGAGGGCGACAGGCGCCCCTTGGCCACCACGTGCAGGCGGTCGCAGATTTCGAACAGCTCGTCCAGCTCCTCGCTGAGCACCAGCACGGCGCAGCCGGCATCGCGCAGCGCCAGGATCTCGCCGCGGATCTGCGCGGCCGCGCCCACGTCCACGCCCCAGGTCGGCTGCGAGACGATGAGCAGGCGCGGGTTGGCATCGATCTCGCGGCCCACGATGAACTTCTGCAGGTTGCCGCCCGACAGCGACCGCGCGGCCGCATGGGGCCCGCCCGCCTTCACGTGGAAGCGCTCGATGATGGCGCGGGCATGCGCCTGCAGCGCGCCGGTGCGGATCCAGCCGCCCGGCCCCACGCAGTTGCTGCGCGTGAGCAGCAGGTTGTGCGCCAGGCCCATGGTGGGCACGGCCCCGCGGCCCAGCCGCTCCTCGGGCACGAAATGCAGGCCCAGCGCGCGGCGGCGGCGCGGTTCATGCGCCCGGCGGCCTGGCCGGCCACCTGCACCATCGCGGGCTGGGCGCGCGTGTCCTCGCCCGACAGGGCATAGAGCAATTCCTTCTGGCCGTTGCCGGAGACGCCGGCGATGCCCAGCACCTCGCC
>NZ_BAAJYS010000575.1:0-1666 GCF_057543315.1 Acidovorax sp. KPB24-07 | reverse complement strand
GTGGGCGCGGGCGCGTGGGTGACCGCACTGTGGCTGCTGGGCCTGCTGCTGCCCGCCTCCGAGGTCGCCACCAGCCTGGTGCACCGGCTGGTGGCCTGGCGCCTGGGCGCGGCGCCCCTGCCCGGGCTGGAGCTGGCCGGGGGCATTCCGGCCTCGATGCGCACCCTGGTGGCCATGCCCACGCTGTTCACCAGCGCGGCGGACCTGCTGGAGCAGATCGAGCGGCTGGAGGTGCACTACCTGGCGGGCGGCGAGGGCGACATCGCCTTCGCGCTGGTGGCCGATGGCGTGGATGCGCCCACGCAGGACCTGCCCTCCGATGCCCCCCTCGTCGCACTGGCCGAGCAGGCCATCGCGGCGCTGAACCTGCGCCACGGCCCCGCGCCGCAGGGGCCGCGATTCCTGCTGCTGCACCGCCGCCGCCTGTTCAGTGCGGCGGAGAACACCTGGATGGGATGGGAGCGCAAGCGGGGCAAGCTCCATGAGCTGAACCGGCTGCTGCGCGGCGCGGCGGACACCAGCTTCGTGCCCACCCCGGCCGTGCCGCAGGGCGTGCGCTACGTGATCACGCTGGACGCCGACACGCGGCTGCCGCGCGACGCGGCGCTGCGCCTGGTGGGCAAGATGGCCCACCCACTCAACCGCCCCCGGTTCGACCCGGTGTCGCAACGCGTCGTGGGCGGCTACGCCATCTTGCAGCCGCGCATCACGCCGTCGCTGCCCACCGGCAGCCAGGGCTCGTTCTACCAGCGGATCTCCTCCAGCCCGGGCGGCATGGACCCCTATGCGATGGCCATCTCGGACGTCTACCAGGACCTCTTTGGCGAAGGCTCGTACACCGGCAAGGGCATCTACGACGTGGATGCCTTCGAAGCATCGCTGCAGGGCCGGGTGCCGGACAACACCCTGCTGAGCCACGATCTCTTCGAAGGCACTTTCGCGCGCGCCGGCCTGGCCTCCGACATCGAACTGATCGAGGAAGCCCCGGCCCGCTACGACGTGGCCGCGCGGCGCCAGCACCGCTGGACCCGGGGCGACTGGCAGCTGCTGCCCTGGATCGCCGGCCACTGGAGCGGGCCCCAGGCCGTGTCCGCCGTGGGGCGCTGGAAGATGATCGACAACCTGCGCCGCTCGCTGCTGGCGCCATCGGCGCTGCTGGCGCTGGGCATGGCCTGGGCGATGCCCACGGCGTCCGCCGCCGTCGCCATGCTGCTGGTGCTGCTGGTACTGGCCATTCCTTCCTGCCTGCCGTTGCTCTCCAGCGCCTGGTCGCACCGTCCGGGCGTGCGGCTGCGCAGCCAATGGCGGGTGCTGGCCGCCGATGCGCGGATGGCCTGCGCCCAGACCGTCCTGGCCTGGAGCCTGCTGGCGGACCAGGCCTGGCGCATGGGCGATGCCCTGGTGCGCACGCTGGCCAGAATGTTCGCCACCCGCCGCCACCTGCTGGAATGGACGACCGCGGCGCAGTCCGGCCAGCGCCCCCGGCCGGGCGTGCGGGGCTTTTACCGGCAGATGGCCCCGGGCATGGCGCTCGGCCTGGCCCTGGCAATAGCTTCCATCGCGGCGGCGCCGTCGCACTGGGCGGCCACGCTGGCGCTCCTGCTGCCGATGGTGTCGCTGTGGCTGGCGGCGCCCGCCCTCGCCGCATGGGCCAGCCGGCCGCCAG
>NZ_BAAJYS010000574.1:0-1668 GCF_057543315.1 Acidovorax sp. KPB24-07 | reverse complement strand
CAACTGGCCTGACGCCCAGGCGCGTGAGCCCGCGCAGGGCGCGCTGACGGCCCGGCCAGGGCGCGGTGGGACAATCGCGCTCCGGCTCCATCGGGCCGCCCGCAGCGGGCACAACGCAAACGCACAGAGGATTTCCATGGCAGGTTTGAAAGCCGGCGCACCCACGCCGCAGTCGATCACGGTGCACGAGGCATCGCGCGTGCTGGAGGTGGTGTTCTCGGACGGTGCGGCCTTCCGCATCCCGTTCGAGCTGATGCGCGTGTACTCGCCCTCCGCCGAGGTGCAGGGCCACGGCCCGGGCCAGGAGGTGCTGCAGACCGGGCAGCGCCACGTCACGCTCGCGGGGCTGGAGCCGGTGGGGAACTACGCGGTCAAGCCCACGTTCTCCGACGGCCACGACACGGGCATCTTCTCGTGGGATTACCTCTACGAACTCGGCCAGCGCCAGGACGCGCTTTGGGCCGACTACCTGCGCCGGCTGGACGAGGCCGGCGCCGATCGCGACACGCCGATGCCGCCCCGGCGCGGCGGTGGCGGCCATTCGCACGGCTCTGGCGGCTGCGCGCACTGACGGCGGCGGGCCCGCTCGGCGCGCGCCGCAGCGTCCAAATTGCGACAGATGCCCCATGCAGGTGCGGGGTTGTCGCTGTACGAGCGGGGCCCGCGCCCCTAGCATCGCGGAATGAGCACCACGCATTTCGGATTCCAGTCGGTCGATGAAGCGGAAAAGGCGCGCCGCGTGCGCGGCGTTTTCGACTCCGTCGCATCGAAGTACGACGTCATGAACGACCTCATGTCCGGTGGCCTGCACCGCGCATGGAAGGCCTACACGGTCATGGTCGCCAACCTGCGCGAGGGCCACCGCGTGCTCGACATCGCGGGCGGCACGGGCGATCTGGCGAAGGCCTTCGCCAAAAAAGGTCGGCGCATCGGGCGAGGTGGTGCACACCGACATCAATGAAGCCATGCTGCGCGTGGGGCGCGACCGCCTCATCGATGCCGGCGTGGTGCTGCCCACGCTGGTCTGCGACGCCGAGAAGCTGCCCTTTCCCGATGGCCACTTCGACGTGGTGAGCGTGGCCTTCGGCCTGCGCAACATGACGCACAAGGACCAGGCCCTTGCCGAGATGTGCCGCGTGCTCAAGCCGCGCGGCCGCCTGCTCGTGCTGGAGTTCTCCAAGGTGGCCAAGCCGCTGGAGAAGGCCTACGACTGGTATTCCTTCAAGGTGCTGCCCCAGCTGGGCCGGATGGTGGCCGGCGACGACGCGAGCTATCGCTACCTCGCCGAGTCGATCCGCATGCATCCGGGGCAGGAAGAACTCAAAACCCTCATGCAGAAAAATGGCTTTGGGCATGTGGACTATCACAACATGACGGGGGGAATCGTTGCTTTGCATGTTGGAATCAAGTGCTGAGCCGCCTTGCGTTTTCGTTCGCAGCCGGCACCTATCTATAAATTGGAGATGACATGATGAAACTGTGGTCCGTGGCGCTGGTCGCCATGTTGTTGGTGGTGCATGCCGATGCGGATGCGCGCCGCATGGGCGGCGGCAAGTCCGTTGGCAAGCAGTCGAGCAATGTGACGCAGCGCGAGGCGGCTTCGCCTCCGCCCGCTGCGCCCGGCGCACCGGCGCAGAACGTCAACAGCGCGGCGGCCGCCAAGCCCGG
>NZ_BAAJYS010000573.1:0-1670 GCF_057543315.1 Acidovorax sp. KPB24-07 | reverse complement strand
CGCTCCTGACCGCCGGGCGGCGCGGACCACTCCCTGCGCCGGCCCGGGCCTTCCCCGACCCTTCAGCGCCGCACGCACCATGTCCGCCCTTCGCCACGCCCACCCCGCCGTCCACTACCGCGTCGAGCCCGCGCAACTGCACGCCCACCTGTTCAGCGTGACGCTGACGGTGGCCAGGCCCGCGGCCCGGCAGGCGCTGTCGCTGCCCGTCTGGATTCCCGGCAGCTACCTGGTGCGCGAATTCGCCAAGAACCTGCAGAACCTGCGCGCGCAGCAGGACGGCAAGGACGTGCCCCTCGCCCAGATGGACAAGTGCCGCTGGGAGGTGCAGTGCCGCAACGACCACCCGCTGGTGCTCACGTATGAAGTCTGCGCCTACGACACCTCGGTGCGCACCGCCTTTCTGGATGCCACGCGCGGCTTCTTCAACGGCACCAGCCTGTGCCTGCGCGTGCACGGCCAGGAGGCGGCGCGACACGACCTGGAAATCGTGAGCACGCCCGCCGTGGCGCGCTGGTCCGTCGCCACCGGGCTCGCCGCCGAGAAGACCACGCGCGCCGGCTTCGGCACCTACCGCGCCGAGCACTACGACGAACTGGTGGACTGCCCCGTGGAGATGGGCCCGTTCTGGAGCATCCGCTTCACGGCCTGCGGCGTGCCGCACCGGCTGGTGATCGCGGGCGCCGCGCCTTCGTTCGACGGCAACCGCATCGTGGCCGACGTGCGCCGCATCTGCGAGGCCGGCATCCGCTTCTGGCACGGCAGCGGCAAGCCGCCCTACCAGAACTACCTGTTCCTGCTGAACGTGGTGGACGACGGCTACGGGGGCCTGGAGCACCGCAACTCCACCGCGCTGATCTGCGGGCGGCGCGACCTGCCGCGCATCGGCCAGGCACGCGCGCCCGAGGGCTACAACACGCTGCTCGGGCTGGTGAGCCACGAGCACTTCCACACCTGGAACGTCAAGCGCCTGCGCCCGGCGGAGTTCGCGCAGTACGACTACACCCAGGAGAACTACACGCGCCTGCTGTGGTTCTTCGAGGGTTTCACGAGCTACTACGACGACCTGCTGCTGCGCCGCGCGGGTCTGATCGACAACGCCACCTACCTGCGCCTACTCGCCAAGACCGTCAACCAGGTGCTGCAGACGCCCGGCCGCAAGGTGCAGTCGGTGGCGCAGGCCAGCTTCGACGCCTGGGTCAAGTACTACCGCCAGGACGAGAACACGCCCAACAGCACGGTGAGCTACTACACCAAGGGCTCGCTGGTGGCGCTGTGCCTGGACCTCGCGCTGCGCCGCGAAGGCCAGGCCACGCTGGACGACGTGATGCGCGCCCTGTGGGAACGCTGCGCCGCCGGCCCCATGTCCGAAGCCGACCTGCTCGACGCGATCCAGGCGCTGGCGGGCCGCTCGTTCGCCACCGAGATCGCGCAGTGGGTGCACGGCACCGACGACCTGCCCCTGGCCGAGCTGCTGGCGGCCAACGGCGTGACGCTGCAGGGCGAGCCGGCGCAGCTGGCCCAGCGCCTGGGGGTCGCGGGTGGCGGAGGGCCAGGGCCTGCAGATCAAAGGTGGTGCTGCGCGGCGGCCTGGCCGAGCAGGCGGGCTTCGCGGCCGGCGACGAATGGCTGGGGATCGAGGTGCAGGGCGAGGCCTGGCGCGTGCAGCG
>NZ_BAAJYS010000572.1:0-1675 GCF_057543315.1 Acidovorax sp. KPB24-07 | reverse complement strand
CGACGGCCGCGCCAGCGCCCTCTTCCCCACCCGCAGCCAAGCCGGCCACACCCGTGCCGGCCTCGGCACCCGCCCTGCCCACGGCGTCGTGCGAAGGGCGTTTGTTCATGCCCACGGCCGATGGCCGGCTGCTCGCGCTGGACCCGCGCACCGGCGGCCTGTGCACCGATTTCGGCAACGGCACCGGGCAGATCGACCTGTGGACCGGCATGCCCAACCGCCGCCCCGGCGCTTACTACTCCACCTCGCCCGCCGTGGTCACGCGCGATCTCGTCATCATTGGCGGCACCGTGCTGGACAACGCCTCCACCAAGGAGCAGTCCGGCGTGATCCGCGCGTACGACGTGCACACCGGCGCGCTGGTGTGGAACTGGGATTCGGCCAAGCCCGAGGCCACCGCGCCCATCGGCCCCGGCGAGACCTACACCGCCAATTCGCCCAACAGCTGGTCGATCTCCAGCGTGGATGAAACCCTGGGCCTGGTCTACGTGCCCATGGGCAACCAGCCGCCCGACCAGTGGGGCGGCCGCCGCAGCCCCGAGGTGGAGCGCTATTCGTCCTCCGTCGTCGCGCTCGAGCTGGCCACCGGCCGCGTGCGCTGGCACTTCCAGACCGTGCACCACGATCTGTGGGACTACGACGTGCCCGCGCAGCCCAGCCTGGTGGACCTGACCGTCAAGGGCGAGCGCGTGCCCGCGCTGGTGCAGCCCACCAAGCAGGGCGAGGTCTTCGTGCTCGACCGTCGCACCGGCACCCCCATCCTGCCGGTCACCGAGGTGCCCGCCCCCCAGGGCGCCGCCGAAGGCGACCGCACCGCGCCCACGCAGCCCAAATCGGCCCTGTCGTTCGACCCCGCACCGCTCACCGGCGCGGACATGTGGGGCGTGACCCTCTTTGACCAGCTCATGTGCCGCATCGCGTTCGAGAAGCTGCGCTTCGAAGGCCGCTTCACCCCGCCCTCCACCCGCGGCACCCTGGTCTATCCCGGCAACTTCGGCGTGTTCAACTGGGGCGGCGTGGCCGTGGACCCGCAGCGCGAGATGGCGTTCACCACGCCCACCTACCTGGCCTTCACCTCGCAGCTGATCCCGCGCACCGACGACACCACCTTGCTGGTCCAGCCCGGCGGCGCGCCGCCGCACGGCATGCTGCCCGCGCTGAACGAGAACGTGGGCGCGCCGTTCGCCGTGCGCCTGAAGCCCTTCGTCTCGGTGCTGGGCATTCCCTGCCAGGCGCCGCCCTGGGGCTACGTGGCCGGCGCGGACCTGACCACCGGCAAGATCGTCTGGAAGCACAAGAACGGCACCGTGCGCGACCTGGCTCCCGTGCCCGTGCCGTTCAAGATGGGCGTGCCCAACCTGGGCGGCCCGGTGACCACGGCCGGCGGCGTGGCCTTCCTGTCCGGCACGCTCGACTACTACGTGCGGGCCTACGACGTCTCCAATGGCAACGAGCTGTGGAAGAGCCGCCTGCCCGCAGGCGGCCAGGCCACCCCGATGACCTATACCGGGGCCGATGGCCGGCAGTACATCGTGGTGGCGGCGGGCGGGCACGGCTCGCTCGGCACGCGCACGGGGGACTGGCTGATCGCCTACGCCCTGCCGCGCACCTGACGAGGCTTTGAGACAAAAAGGCCTCCAGCGCAATCGATACTAGGGCATATAGCTATTATTTT
>NZ_BAAJYS010000571.1:0-1687 GCF_057543315.1 Acidovorax sp. KPB24-07 | reverse complement strand
CTGGCCGACAAGGCGGCCGGCGCGGCGACGCCGGCGGGCTCGGTGGACGGCGATCCGGGCGTGGACGAAATGCTGTTCTGGACCCGCGAGATCGCTCGCGTGGCCGCGGCGCACGCCGAAGATGCCCTGGCGCCCACCCCGGCGCCGGCACTGGCTCAGCGGCTGCAGGCACTGGCCGGCACGGCGCGTGAGATGGCCCTGGCCATGGATTTCGCGTTCCTGATGCACCCGGAGCGCAAGCTGCTGTCCATCGGCTACGCCCTGGTGGAGCAGCGCCTGGACGAGAACTGCTACGACCTGCTCGGGTCCGAGGCCCGGCTGGCGAGCCTCTTCGCCATCGCCAAGGGCGATGCACCCACCCGCCACTGGTTCCGCCTGGGGCGTGCTGCCACGCCGCTTGCGGGCAGTTCGGCGCTGATCTCCTGGTCCGGCTCGATGTTCGAATACCTGATGCCCTCGCTGGTCATGCGGGCGCCGCGGGCAGCCTGCTGGAGCAGACGAACCGCCTGGTGGTGCAGCGGCAGATCGCGTACGGGCAGGCGCTCGGCATTCCGTGGGGCATCTCGGAGTCCGCCTACAACGCGCGCGACCGGGAATTTACCTACCAGTACTCCAACTTCGGCGTGCCGGGCCTGGGCCTCAAGCGCGGACTCGGCGACAACCGCGTCATCGCGCCGTACGCCACCGGCCTGGCTGCCATGGTGGAGCCGCGCGCGGCGCTGCTGAACTACGAGCGCCTGGCCGCCCTGGGCGCGCTGGGCCACCATGGCTTCTACGAAGCGCTGGATTTCACGCCCACACGCCTGCCCGAGGGGCAGCCGGTGGCCATCGTGCGCAACTACATGGCCCACCACCAGGGCATGACCATCGTGGCCTTGCTCAACGTGCTGAAGGACGGCCGCATGCGCGAGCGCTTTCACCGCGAGCCCATGGTCCAGTCCAGCGAACTGCTGCTGCAGGAGCGCACGCCGCGCAACGTGGCGGTGGACCGGCCGCGCGCCGAAGAAGTCAAGGCCTCGCTGGACGGCGGCGTGGGCCAACCACCCACCGTGCGCCGACTGGTGGCCGGAGCGCCGGGGCCGGTCACGCACCTGCTGTCCAACGGCAGCTACACGGTCATGCTCACGGCCGCCGGCGCGGGCTACAGCCGCTGGCGCGGGGTGGCGGTGACCCGCTGGCGCGAGGACGCCACGCGGGATTCGCACGGCAGTTTCATCTACCTGCGCGATGTGCAGAGCGCCCAGCTCTGGTCGCCCACCACCCAGCCCCTGGGGGCCAGCCACCACCACGGCGACGTTCTGTTCGGCGAGGACCACGCCACGTTCTCGCACCACGACAAGGGCCTGCTCACCACGCTGGATGTGCTGGTGTCCGGCGAGACCGACGGCGAGGTGCGCCGCATCTCGCTGGCCAACAGCGGGCGCCGGGCGCGCGAGATCGATGTGACCTCCTATGCCGAGGTGGTGCTGGCGCCGCAGGCCGCGGACGACGCGCATCCCGCGTTCTCCAAGCTCTTCGTGCTGACCGAGTACCTGCCGGAATTCGGCGCGCTGATCGCCACGCGCCGGCCGCGCACGCCGCACGAGCCGCAGGCATGGGCCGGGCATTTCGCGGTGCTGGAAGGCGAGATCACCGCGGCGCCCCAGTACGGCTCCGACCGCGCGGGCTTCCTGGGCCGGGGACGCGA
>NZ_BAAJYS010000570.1:0-1694 GCF_057543315.1 Acidovorax sp. KPB24-07 | reverse complement strand
CCGCCGCCGCGCCGGGCGGCAGGCTGCCGGCCAGCTCGCACCAGTCGCCGTACTGCACCTGCTGCTGCAGCGTGGCCAGCAACCGGGCTTCGGCCTGCGCCAGCGCCTCGGGCGGCAGGGACAGGCCGGGCAGGTTGATGTCTGTCGAGTCGCCCCGCCCGGCATCGGCCAGCTTGATGTTGGTGCGGGTGCTGCCCGCCACCCGCACCATCGCGTCAGCGATGCCGCTGGCGGCGAAAGCGGCGGTGAACACGCCGTCGTTCTCGGCGCCAGCCAGCCGCTGGCGGTCACCGGCACGCCCAGGGCCGCCAGCACCGCCGCCACGCCGATGCCCTTGCCGCCGGCCTCGGTCTGCTGCCCCAGCGCCCGGTGCACGGCGCCGGGCACGAGCGTGGGAATGCGCACCGTCTGGTCGATGGCCGGGTTGAGCGTGATGGTGAACACGCGGGCAGGCGCCGCCGCGCCGGCCAGAACTTCGGGCGTCATGGTGCGGCCTTTCCCGGCATGGCACATGCCGCATCAAAAACGGCCCCAGCGCAATGAATACTATGGCATATCGCTATATTTTTCATAGCAAACCTCATGATGTATCCCCCGTGTCGGCCACCGGGCCGGCCGGGCGCAGCGCGGCGCCCAGGGCGCGCACCTCGTCGGCGGTGTCCACGTCCAGCGCGCGGCGGGCGAGGTCCTGCAGCTCGGCCAGGGAATGCCGGCGCAGCAGCGCCTTGACGGTGCCGATATCGCCGCTGCTCATGCTCAACTCCTGCACGCCCAGTCCGGCCAGCAGCGCCGCGCCCAGCGGCTCGCCCGCCAGTCCGCCGCACACGCCCACCCAGCGCCCATGGGCCCGGGCGCCGGCGATGGTGCGTTCGATAAGCCGCAGCACCGAGGGGTGCAGGCTGTCGGCCATGCCGGCCAGCTCGGGGTGCTGCCGGTCCACCGCCAGCGCGTACTGCGTGAGGTCGTTGGTGCCGATGGAGAAGAAATCCACGTGCGCCGCCAGCCGGTCGGCCATCAGCGCGGCCGAGGGCACCTCGATCATGATGCCCACGGGCACCTGCGGCGCGTCCAGCTCGCGGCGCACCGCCTCCATGCGCTGGCGCAGCTGGTGCATCTCTTCCACGGTGCTGATCATCGGGAACATGACCGACAGCGGGCCGTGCCGCGCCGCGCGGTACAGCGCCCGCAGCTGCGGCACCAGCAGGTCGTCGCGGCGCAGGCACAAGCGGGCGCCGCGCAGGCCGAGAAAGGGGTTGTCCTCCACCGGCAGGTCCAGGTGCGGCACCTGCTTGTCGCCGCCGATGTCCAGCGTGCGCACGATCAGCGGGCGACCGTCCAGGGCCTCGACCATGGCGCGGTACACGGCGTACTGGTCGTCCTCATCGGGCACCGCGTCGCGCTCCAGGAACAGAAATTCGGTGCGCATCAGGCCCACGCCTTCGGCCCCCGCCGCCAGCGCGTGCGTGGCCTGGTCGGCCCGGTTGGCATTGGCGGCGATCTCCACCGTGTGGCCGTCGGTGGTGGTGGCGGGCAGCTGGCGGGTGCGGGCCTCTTCCTCCTGCCGGCGGGCCAGGCGCTGCATGCGCTCGCGCGCCTCGATCAGCGCCGTCTCGCTCGGGCCCACGTAGAGCCGGCCGCGGTAGCCATCCAGGATGGCGGGCGTGCCGGCCGCGGCATCGGCGCCCAGCACGCCG
>NZ_BAAJYS010000569.1:0-1696 GCF_057543315.1 Acidovorax sp. KPB24-07 | reverse complement strand
AAGCGCCTGTTCCCCGTGGCCCGGCCGCAGCGGTTGCGACCATGCGCTGGCCACCGCCCTGGCCGCGGGAACCGCCAGTGCCCGATCCATGCCGGGCAGCCGGGCGTTCGCGCGCATCAGATCGTCCAGCAGCGGAGGCTCCGAGAGGACGACGTGGCTGTCCAGCGCCGCGAAGGCCTGCGTCACGAGCGTCGAGCCGCAGCGCGACACATGAAAGACGATGCCCGATGGCGCCAGGCCCGGCGAGGCCTGCGCCCAGTCGAGCAGATCGGACAGCGGTGTCTGCCGGCGAAACCCCTGGTGGAAGGGGCGATGCATCGCATCCTGCACTCCGTCCGAGAAGAACGGTGCGCGCGTGACCTCGGGCGGCGCGCGCATCCAGTCCACCAGCGTCTCGCCGCCAGCCCCGGAATAGATGCGGATGGGCGACCAGCCCTCGAAATTCAGACGACCCATTGCTGCATCCATGCCTGCCGCCCCGAGGCCATGGCGGACAGGACTTCCGCCTCGGTGAAGGCCCATCCGCGGGCCTGGCCCATTTCCATGCAGGCCTGCGCGAATGCCTCCCGCGAGTGGATGCCCAGCAGGCGGTGCTGCAGCGCCGGTTCGTCGAAGACCTGTTTCCGAAACCGCGCGAACCGCCACTGCGGGTCCTGTTCGGGCGGGTAGGGCCGCCCGGTATCGCCCGCGGCGATGGCCTGGCGCAGGCGGGGCGTCGCCTCGCAATCCACCACCAGGTGCAGCCGCTCGACCGTGCCCCGGTTGCAAACGCGGTGCGGCAGGGAGAAATCGGCATACCACCACTCGCCCGTGCGCATGGGCACCCGCTGGCCATCCACATGGAAAAAGACTTCGTCATGCGTCTGCAGCGGCAGGTGCAGGCGCACCTCGCCATTCCGCAGGCCCACGCCAGCATCGGCGTGTTCCAGGATGGCGCCACCGGGCGCGAGACGCAGCACGCGCACCGATTTGAGCGGTGCCCCTTCCGTGATGCCCGCCACCAGGGTCCGAATGGCGGGGCATTGCGCCATCGTGGCTTCGTCCTGGAAGAAGTCCGCGGCGAACTCGCCTGGCGCGGCAGGCAGCGGCGAGCGGGACGTGCTGCGCAGGGCCGCCACGTGCCAGCCGCCGTTGTGCTTCGCCAGGTTGAAATGCGGGCCCCAGAGGCCGTCCGGCAACGCATGGACCTCTTGCAGCGCCGCAGCCACTTCGGCCATGCCGTGCGCCAGCCGCCGCATGGGCGGGAAGTCGTTGGGCGCAAGGGGTGCCACGGTGGGCTGGGCGGTCATGGGGCGATGCGGGCCGTGGGTGAAGCCAGCGCCGTTACTGGGCGCAGATCGCGTAGGCCGTGCAGCTTTGCAGGTCCGAGCGATAGGAGTTCAGGGCGCGGATCGTCCAACCGAAGGTGCCCGCATTGCCGCCGCAATTGGCCACCGGGCGGCTCTCGCCCAGGTAGACGCCAATGTCTTCGGGCGATGTCTGTCCGGTGCTTGCGGAATGGCCGCCGCCCAGCACCTTCTCGCCCGCATTGCAGCAGGAGGTGACGGCGCAGGCCTGTGCATTCACCGGTTGCAGCGTGATCTCGCGCACGGTGACTCCCGTGCTCACCGAGCCTGCCGCGCCGGTCGGGCCCGCAGGGCCGGTGCCACCGGTGGAGCCGGTCGCGCCCGTGGCACCGGTCGCACCCGTGGGGCCG
>NZ_BAAJYS010000568.1:0-1697 GCF_057543315.1 Acidovorax sp. KPB24-07 | reverse complement strand
TCCATGTACCCGAACGTGGTGCCGAAGATCAGCTTGTTGCCCTGCGAGGCCATGTCGCGCAGCACGCGCTCGGCGTCGGCCGACTCGGGCACGCTCTCCACGAAGCTGGTCTGCACCTTGTCGCCGAACTCCTTCTCGATCGCCTTTCGGCCGTTGTCGTGCGCGAAGGACCAGCCGCCGTCGCCCACCGGGCCCACGTAGGCGAACGCGATCTTCAAAGGCTCGGCCTTCGCGGCGGGGCGCGGACGCAGCGGGGCGCCGGAGCGGCGGCCGGCGCTGGCGCGGGCTCGTCTTTCTTGCCGCAGCCGGCCAGGGCGGCGGCGGCCACGGCGGAAAGCGCGGCCACCTTGAGCAGCGAGCGTTTGTGCAGATCGGTCATGTCGGTTCCTTTGAGGAAAAAAGTGAGGGGAGAGGCAACAAAAAATAAATTATCGGGGGCCCGTGCAGCACCGCGCGGGCCGTGCGGGTCACGACCCGGGATGGAACGGCTTGCCGAGCGAGGCCGGCATGTTCACGCGGATCCAGGCCGGGTTGCGCGAGATCAGCGCCAGCACCACGATGGTGGCCACGTAGGGCAGCATGCTCAGCAGCTGGCTGGCCACCTGCACGCCCGTGGCCTGCAGGTGGAACTGCAGCATGGTCACGCCGCCGAACAGGTAGGCACCAAGCAACACCCGTGCCGGCCGCCAGGTGGCGAAGGTGGTGAGGGCCAGCGCGATCCAGCCGCGGCCGGCCACCATGCCCTCCACCCACAGCGGCGTATAGACCGTGGAGATGTACGCGCCCGACAACCCGCAAAGCGCCCCCCCGGCCACCACGGCCGCCAGGCGGATGCGCCGCACCGGGTAGCCCAGCGCATGGGCCGACTCGGGCGACTCGCCCACCGAGCGCAGCACCAGGCCGGCGCGCGAGCGGTACAGGAACCACACCAGCCCCGCCACCAGCGCCATGGTGAGGTACACGAGGGGGTGCTGGCGGAACAGCGCGGGCCCGACGATGGGCAGGTCGCCCAGCCCGGGCACGGCGTACTTGGGCAGCTCCGGCAGCTTGGCCTGCACGTAGCGGATGCCCGCGAAGGCGGAAAAGCCCACCCCGAACAGGCTCAGCGCCAGGCCCGTGGCGTACTGGTTGGTGTTGAGCCAGATCACCAGCACGCCGAAGATGGCCGCCAGGAACGCCCCCGCCGCCATGCCGGCCGCGAAGCCCAGCCAGGTGTTGCCCGTGTGCACCACGGTGGCGAAGCCCGCGATGGCGGCGCAGAGCATCATGCCCTCGGCCCCCAGGTTGACGATGCCGGCCTTCTCGTTGATGAGCAGGCCCAGGGCGGCGATGGCCAGCACGGTGCCCGCGCTCAGCGTGGCGCCTAGAAGCAGTGCGTACGATTCCATTTAAGCGGTCCTCCCCTGGGACCCGACCCACCGCACGCGGTAGGCGATGAGCGTGTCGCACGCCAGCAGCGTGAACAGCAGCAGGCCCTGGAACACGCCCGTGAGCGACTTGGGCAGGCCCAGGCGCGACTGCGCCAGCTCGCCGCCGATGTAGAACATGCTCATCAGCACCGCCGAGAACACCATGCCCACCGGGTGCAGCCGCCCCACGAACGCCACGATGATGGCCGCGAAGCCGTAGCCCGCCGGCACGTAGGGCGTGAGCTGGCCGATGGGCCCCGCCACCTCCAGCGCGCCCGCCAGGCCCGC
>NZ_BAAJYS010000567.1:0-1707 GCF_057543315.1 Acidovorax sp. KPB24-07 | reverse complement strand
CGCCCAGGCGGAGGCCACTGCCGCGCCCAGGCCCGCCAGCGCCGCGCTGCGCAGGGCATAGAGGCTGTCGGTGCCCATGCGCGGGTGGATGGCGAAGCGCTCCACCGCGCCGTCCGGCACGCGGGTGAGGGACACCTCGCGCTGGTAGTAGGTGCGCAGGGCCAGCCAGGGCAGGTCGCGCAGCGCGCTCGCGTGCTCGGGCACGGCGCCGCCCGGCAGCAGTTGCGGCGCCGCGACGACGATGCGCGGCACCTCGGCCAGGTGGATGGCGACCACCGAGGGGTCGTCCACCGCCCCGACCTGCACCGCGCAGTCGATGCCCTCGGCGATGAAGTCGGGCCGGCGGTCGTGCAGCAGCCATTCGACCGACACCTCGGGATACTGCCGCAGGTAGTCCGCCAACGGGGCGATCAGCTGCTCCTGCCCGAAGGCATGCGGCACCAGCACACGCAGCGTGCCGCGCGGTGTGTCGTGCGCGCCCCGCAGGTCGGCCTCCATCGCGCGCCAGTCGTCCAGCAGCGCCTTGGCATGCGCGAAGCAGCGCTCGCCGTCTTCGGTGAGCTTCATGACATGGGTGGAACGCTGCAGCAGCCTGAGTCCCAGCGACCGCTCCAGCGCCTGGAGCCTGCGGCTCACCGTGGGCTGGGTGGTACCCAGTTGCTGGGCGGCGGCGGAGAGGTTGCCGGCTTCGACGATGCGCACGAAGGTCTGCATGAGTTCGATGCGATCGACGCCGGCAAGGGAGGCCGTGGCAGAGGCTTGCTTCATACGCCAAGCGTATAGCAGATGTGCGCATGAGCCCACTACCCAGAGCGAGACGGTTCGCACAAACTTCGGCCCATCGCTTCCATTCAAGGGTCTTCCCCATGTCTTCCATTCAAAACCCGCATGCAGCCGCTGAGACGGGTGGTCCTTCCACGGGCGTGCCGGCGCCGCTGTTGCTGCTGCTGGCCACTGCCGCGGGCTTGAGCGTGGCCTCGCTCTACTACAGCCAGCCCATGCTGGGCGTGCTGGGCCCGGACATCCACGCCAGCGAGCGCGCCGTGGGCCTGGTGCCCACGCTCACGCAGCTGGGCTATGCGCTGGGCATCTTGTTTCTGGCCCCGCTGGGCGACCGCTACGACCGCCGCCGCATCATTTTGGCCAAGCGCCGTGCTGGCCCTGGCCTTGCTGATGAGCGGGTTCGCTCCCGGCATCGGCTGGCTGCTCGTTGCCAGCCTGGCCATCGGCCTGTCGGCCACGCTGGCCCAGGACGTGGTGCCGGCCGCGGCCACGCTGGCCCCGGTGGCCCATCGCGGCAAGGTGGTGGGCACGGTGATGACCGGGCTGCTGCTGGGCATTTTGCTGTCGCGGGTGGTGAGCGGTTTCGTGGCCGAGCACTTCGGCTGGCGCGCCGTGTACGTGGCCGCTGCCGTGTCGATCGCGCTGATCGGCGTGGCTGCCTGGAAAGGCCTGCCCAGCTTTGCGCCCACCACGCCGCTGCCGTACCGGGCGTTGATCGGCTCGATGGCCGCACTGTGGCGCCGCCATGGCGCGCTGCGCCGCGCCGCCTGGGCACAGGGATTGCTGTCGGTGGGCTTCAGCGCCTTCTGGTCCACCCTGGCCGTGATGCTGCATGGCTCGTTCCATCTGGGCAGCGCAGCCGCTGGCGCTTTCGGCCTGGCCGGCGCGGCGGGTGCCCTGGCTGCGCCGCTGGCCGGCCGCATT
>NZ_BAAJYS010000566.1:0-1716 GCF_057543315.1 Acidovorax sp. KPB24-07 | reverse complement strand
GGCTCGGGCCGCTGCCGCTGCGCGATGCCTTGCGGGCGCTCGCCGGGCCAGCCTGGGAGCTGTCCGTCGATGACGCTGCGCGCGCGGTGTGCTTCGCGCGCGTGACGACTTCGCGTGCGGCGACCGCCAGCCCCATTCCTGCGGCTGCGGCATCGAGCGCGCCGGCCGCCGAACCCGCCGATCCCCACGCGCCCCAGGAGGCCCAGCCATGACCATCCCGCAACTTCCCGACGAGAACGCCGGCCGCGCGCGCTGGTTCAAGATCGCAGCGGCCGCGTGGCTGCTGCTCGTGAGCATCCTCGCCGTGGTCAACAGCGTGGGCCTGTCGCGCCTGAGCGAGCAGAGCCAGGCCAGCGCCCAGGATGCGCACGTGCAGGCGCTCAACACGCGCGTCGCCGAACTCGAACAGCAAGCGGCAGCCTCGAAGAACCAGCCCAAGCCTGTCACCCAGCCCGACTTCGAGGCGGCCCGCAAGGCGCTGGACGAGCGCCTGACGCAGGTCGAGCAGGCCCAGGCCGCAGACACCCATGCCGGCGACTTGCAGGCGCTGCAGGCGCGCATGGGCGACCTCGAAGCGCGCATGAAGCGAACCGCCGCGCCTGCCGTGGCGCCCCAGCGCACCGCCGAGCCGGCCAAGCCCAAGGTGCCCGAACCGCCGTTCAACGTCGTGGGCGTGGAGCTGCGTGGCGGCGAGCGCTTCCTGTCGGTGGCGGCGCCCAAGGCCTCGTCGGTGCTGGACGTGTGGCTGCTACGCGAAGGCGATGCCGTGGGCGCGTGGCATCTGCTGGCGATCGAGGCGCGCGCCGCCGTGTTCCGCGTGGATGGCCAGACCCAGCGCATCGCGCTGCCGTAGGAGTCGGCCATGAAGCACGCCGCCATCTGCTTCGCCGCCATCCTCGCCGCCATCCTCGCCGCTATCGCAGGCGCGGTAGGCACAGCAGGCACAGCCTCGGCGCAGTCGGCGCCGGTCGCGTCTTCGCGCACCGTTCCCGCCCAGGTGCAGAACAGCAACGACTCCGCGCTGGACGAGCGCCTGGCGCGCGATTGGGGCCTGCGCTCCGAAGAATGGGCGCGCTATCGCCAACTGATGCAGGGGCCGCTGGGCATCTATTCCCCGAACCTCGATCCGCTCACGGCGCTGGGCATCGAGGCGCGCAGCGACGAGGAACGCAACCGCTATGCAGAGCTGCAGGTGCAGGCGGAATCGAAGCGCGTGGGCAAGACGCTGGCCTACCAGCGGGCCTACGACGCGGCGTGGAAGCGGCTCTATCCGGGACAGCAGCGCGTGAACATCCCGGGTGCGAAGGCGCCGGGCGCCGGCAACCGGGGCTCGGGCCGGCTGGCGGTTTTCGTGAAGGCCGAGTGCCCGCCGTGCGAGCAGCGCCTGCGCCAGTTGCAGGCGGCCGGCACCGCCTTCGACCTCTACATGGTCGGCAGCCGCCAGGAGGATGCCCGCATCCGCCAGTGGGCGACGCAGGCCGGCATCGACGCCGGCCGCGTGCGCTCGCGCACCATCACGCTCAACCATGACGCCGGGCGCTGGCTGTCGCTCGGCCTGCCCGGCGATCTGCCCGCCCTGGTGCGCGAGGTCAACGGTCAATGGCAGCGGCAGTAGCCCGCCGCGCAGGCTGCGCGGCCCTGGTCCTCGGCCTCAGCGCCCATGCCGCCATCGCCTTCGGCCAAGAGGTGCCACCACCCGCCTACCAGATCGCCGCC
>NZ_BAAJYS010000565.1:0-1737 GCF_057543315.1 Acidovorax sp. KPB24-07 | reverse complement strand
CGCGCCCATCGTGATGTCGTTCCTTGCGCAGCGGGTGCAGGCCGGCGGGCTGGATGCCGGCAGCCTGGGGCGCACCCTCGGCCACGAGCGCGACCGCGCCCGGCAGCCGGGCGGCCTGGGTGGCCTGGGTGGAGGCGTGCTGGGCAGCCTGCTCGATCAGGACGGCGACGGCCAGGTCGGCCTGTCGGACCTGGTCAAGCTCGGCGGCGGCCTGTTCGGCGGGCGACGCTGAGTTGAGAGCGCAAGCGCGGTCCGAGGGCCCGGCGACCGGCGACCGGCGGCGCGCGGGTTTGCAACCAACTGCATCGCCGCCCCGGGCGCTTCGCAAACCCCTGTTGCGCGCACCCCGCCGTTGGGCGGAAACTGCAGCCATCCACGCCACTTCACTCAGGGAGGCCCCATGACCGCAGTCGCCGACATCCTCAAGTCCAAGCCCCATGCCCAGGTCCACACCATCGGGCCCTCCGATTCGATGCTCGATGCGCTGCGGCTCATGGCCGACAAGGGCATCGGCGCGCTGCTGGTGATGGAGGGCGAGCAGATCGCCGGCATCGTGACCGAGCGCGACTACGCCCGCAAGGTGGCCCTGCTGGGCCGCACCTCCGGCGCCACCCAGGTGAGCGACGTGATGACCCGCGCCGTGCGCTTCGTGCGGCCGCACCAGAGCAGCGAGCAGTGCATGCAGCTCATGACAGACAACCGGCTGCGCCACCTGCCGGTGGTGGACGACGCCAATCGGCTGGTGGGCCTGATCTCCATCGGTGACCTGGTGAAGAACATCATGTCCGAGCAGCAGTTCATCATCGAGCAGATGGAGCAGTACATCACTGGCGGCCAGCGCAACTGACGCCGCCGCGCAACCGCCCGGCCCCATCTGGCTAGGAATCGAGGGCGATCACCTCGTCCTGCGGCCCGGCCTCGCACCCCGGGCCCAGCGCCTGCCAGCCGCGGCGCACCACGATCTGGCGGCGGTCGTGGCACAGCTCGATGCGCTCGGCGCCCGGCATGCGATCGTGCACGAAGGCCTCCAGCGAGGCCGGCAGGCTCACCCGCATGCGCAGCGCGTAGAGGTCGTCCCGCGGGTGGTCGTCCACATGCACCAGCGGCGCGAAATGCGCGGCGAACACCACCCCGTGCGATCCCAGCCCGATCGGCTCGGGCCGGTAGCCCGCCGACCGCAGCCACGCCTGCGCGCGCTCGCGCGTCGGGGGCGTGTCGCCGGCCGGCGCCCAGGCGCTGGCCATCATCTCCGCCACCCACTGGTTGCAGTTCTGGTAGCGCGTGCTGAACGGGTAGGCATTGGCGCTGTAGTCGGCCGCCAGGAGGGCCAGCGCGGCGCGCTTATCCTGGGCCGTGCGCTCCAGCGCGTCGGCGGGCAGCGCGGGCAGCAGCACGATGGCAACGTAGCCCCGGGATGGATCGTCCCGGCCCATCAGGAACCCCGGAATGCCCTGGTCGAACAGCCGGGGCCGCGACTCCTCGCAGGTGTAGTACAGCTGGCGCACCGCCCACGGGCGGTCCGGCTGCGGCCGCAGGGCCAGGCCGGCGTGCGAGTAGCGCACCCCGAAGCGGCCCAGGTCCAGGCCCGAGCGCGAGATCAGCGCCACGCGCTGGCCCGAGGCGTCGAGCACCTGCTTGACCACCGCGGCAAAGCGCAGGATGCGGTCCTGATCGGTGGCGCTCAGCGGCGCGGCGGCATCGCACAGGCCCCAGGTGCCGGCGTGGGCCGGAACCTCC
>NZ_BAAJYS010000564.1:0-1740 GCF_057543315.1 Acidovorax sp. KPB24-07 | reverse complement strand
CGAGGTGGGGGCCGCAGCGGGCGCCCCGGCCTTGGCCGGAGTCTCCTTGGGCGAGAGCACCGCGCGCACGCGGCCTCCGGGCGTGGCCGCGGTGTTGCTGCCGGCGGGGGCGGCCTTCTGGCCATCGACGGTGAACACGTCGGTCAGGTTGTTGTAGACGATGAGGGCACCGGCCATCTCGTCGGTGAGGGTGGATTCGCGGTAGCGGCGCAGTTCCGAGCGGCGGATGAGCCGCACCAGATCGGCCCGGCCGTCGTACTCGATGACCTCGCCCTCGCCCTCGACGAACTCGTCGGGCATGCCGGGCGCCGTGTCGCGCTTTTGCCGGAAGAAGGCCCGCTTGCCGGCCTCGGCCGTCATGGTGCCGTACTGGAAGCCATCGGGGTCCTGCCGGACGTCCAGCCGCGCGCCGCGCAGCAGGATGGTGCCCTTGGTGACCACCACGCGGCCGGTGAAGACGCTGGTTTGCTTGAGCTCATCGTGGCGCAGTGCATCGGCCTCGATGTTCATGGGCTTGTTGCGGTCGGCCTTTTCGGCGCGGGCGCCCCCCATGGCGAAAGCCAGGGCGGCAAGCAGGAGGATCGGTAGGAGGCGTTTTCTCATAGGGCACGAATCTTGCAAAGATTGTAGCCACCCCTTGGCGCGATCCGGGAGCAGCAAAGAAAAAGCCCGCAAACGCGGGCTTGCATCGCACGGGAGCAGGGGACTCAACCGCCCTTGGCGGCGGTGGAAGCGAGGTACTCCACCACTTGCAGCACGCCCTGCATGTTGCCGGCCATGGTGCCATCGGTGTAGTAGCGGCCGGCCACGCCCATCGAGGGCACGCCTTCCACGCCGTAGGCTTCCTGCAGCTGGGCGGCCTTGCGCAGCTGGTTGGACACGGAGAAGGAGTTGTAAGCCTCCTTGAACTTGGCCACGTCCACGCCCTGCTTGCCGACCCATTCGAAGATCAGGTCGTCCTTGTTGAGGGCCTGCTTTTCCACGTGCACGGCGCGAAACACCTTGGCGTGCAGATCGCCGACCTTGCCCATGCTTTCCAGGGCGAAGTACAGCTTTTGCTGCGGTGCGAAGCTGGAGTTGAACGCCACGGGCATGCGGCGGATGACGAGGTCCTTGGGCGCCGCCTTGATCCAGGCTTCCAGCGTGGGCTCGAAGGCGTTGCAGTGGGGGCAGCTGTACCAGAAGAACTCGATGACCTCGACCTTGCCGGCGGGCACGTCGCTGGCCACGGGCTTGGCGAGCTTGACGTAGTCCTTGCCTTCCTTGAATTGGCGGGCCTGGGCCATGGCGGGCGTCGCCAGGGGCAGCGTCAGGGCGGAAGCGGCCACGGCCGTGGCGGTGGACAGGGAAAACTCGCGGCGTTTCATGAAAAAGACACTCCTTGTTCGGTCAGAGGGTTGTGAGCGGCAGCCTGCGGGAAAAGTTCAGCGCTGCACGCGCACCAGCGCGGATTCGACGCCCGCGCCATCGAGCTTGTCCTTGAGCATTTCGGCATCGTCGCGCTTGGTGAAGGGGCCGACGCGCACGCGAAAGACGGTGCGGCCGCTCTGCTCGCGCTCGCTCACCCGGGCCTCCCAGCCCAGCATGGCCAGCTTGGCGCGCTGCGCATCCGCATCGCCCTGGGTGCGGAAGGCACCGGCCTGCACGAAGTAATCAAACGGCTCGGCGCCGCCGGGCGCGCTGGCGGCCCGGGCCTTGGCCAGATCGCCCAGCGGATCGGACGAGGCGGCCGGCTTGCTG
>NZ_BAAJYS010000563.1:0-1746 GCF_057543315.1 Acidovorax sp. KPB24-07 | reverse complement strand
TGCAGCCCGGGCCGTTTCCCGGCGTGGCCGAGGTGCTGGGCGGGTTCTGGATCATCGAGGTGGCCTCCCGGGAGGAGGCGATCGCGTGGGCCTCGCGCTGCCCGGCGTCGGGCAACGAAACCATCGAGGTGCGGCAGATCCAGGAGATGTCGGACTTCCCGCCCGATGTGCAGGAGGCCGCCAAGGGCTTCACCGAAATGCAGGGGCGCTGAGGGGCGCCCGGCAGCACCCCCTCAGAACGCGCTGCCGGGCTCCTGCAGGAAGGCCGTCTCCTGCGGCGTCGAAGGGCGGCCCAGCACGGCGTTGCGGTGCGGAAAGCGGCCGAAGCGCGCCACGATGTCCCGGTGCCGCACCGCGAAGTCGAGGTTGTTGGCGTTGCCGAGCTGCGTGAACAGCGCGACCGATCGCGCCTGCACCGCAGCGGACTCGCTGTGCATGTAAGGCATGTAGAGAAACGCGCGCCACGCGGGCGGCAAGGCGGCGTCGGCCTGGGCCGCCACGGCCTCCTGCGCGAGCACCAGGGCCATGCCGTCGTGCGCGAACGCCTGGGCGCTGTCGCGGTGCAGGTTGCGGGAGAACTGGTCCAGCACGATCACCTCCGCCAGCCGGCCCTGCGGCGTGGCGCGCCAGTCCCACAGCTCGGCTTGCGCCGCCTCGTGGTGCAGGCGGGCGAAGCGGTCGCGGATGGCGGCGTCGAACGCCGCGTCCTTAGCGAACCATTGCTGGGGCGTGGTTTCCTCGAACCAGAAGGTCAGCACATGGCGTGCGGCATCGGGCAAGTCAGGGTGCATGGCGGATCGGATCCAGAAAGGGTGGGAGACGAAAGAAAGCCGCCGTGCCCGGCAGATGCAGGGAAACGGCGGCGGTCGGTGCGGGCGGTGTCCCGCCCGCGGGTCGCTGGACTTTAACGGCCCTTGAGGTTGCCCTGTGCGTCGGCGATCACGATCTCGACGCGGCGGTTCATGGCGCGGCCTTCGGGCGAGCCGTTCTCGGCCACGGGGTAGGACTTGCCGTAGCCGCGTGCCGTGATGCGGCTGGTGTCCACGCCGCGCTGCACCAGCGCGTCACGCACGGCCTGGGCGCGGCGCTCTGACAGTTCCTGGTTGTAGCTGTCCGAGCCCACGCTGTCGGTGTAGCCCTCGATCAGCAGCTTGCGCTCGGGGAACTGCTTGAGGAAGTTGGCCAGCTTGTCCAGGCGCGGACCGGCCTGGGCCGACAGGTCGGCCTTGTTGAAGGCGAACAGCACATCGCCCAGCGTGACCAGCAGGCCGCGCTCGGTCTGCTGGCCTTCGATCTCGCGCAGCTGCGCTTCGAGCTGGCGCACGCGGTCCTGCGCGGCCCGGGCTTGCGCCTGCTGCTGCGCGGCGAGTTGCTCGGCTGTCATGGCACGGGCCTGGGCGACCTGCGCATTGCGGGCCGAGGCTTCGGCCTCGCGGGTGCGCGCTTCCAGGCGCAGGCGGTCGGTCTCGCTGCCGGCCTGCTTGATCTCGGCGTCCAGGCGGCGGGCCTGGGCCGTGTTCGTGGCGATGGCGGCGCGCTGCGTGGCCAGGTAGGCCAGATGGTTGGCTTCGGACTCGTCCTTCTCGTCGCGCAGCACATGGTCGGCGCGGGCCAGCGTGTCGGTGGCGGCCTTCAGTTCAAGCTGGGCGTATTGGTTCACGGCCGGATCGGTGGCGGCGCGGTTCACGGCGGAGCGGGCCTGCTCCACGGCCGGCAGGGGGCCGGGCGACGCGCAGGCGGCCAGCA
>NZ_BAAJYS010000562.1:0-1756 GCF_057543315.1 Acidovorax sp. KPB24-07 | reverse complement strand
AGCGACCGGGCCGCGAAGGAGTCGGGCGCGGTGTTCTGGGCCGACCCGCGCGCGACGGCGCTCGATGGCACCAGCCCGGCGGCATGGTTCGGTGCGCTGGCCGGCCGCCATCCGGCATGGGACGCCTCGGCGCTGCAGGCACACGTGGCGGGGTTCGGGCTGGAAAGCCACCTGCCCAAGGCCATGGAGCAGCTGTCCACCGGCACGCGGCGCAAGGCGCTGCTGGCGGCCGCTTTCGCGTGCGGGTCGCCGCTGGTGCTGGTGGACGAGCCGGTGGCCGGGCTGGACCGCCCGTCGGTGCAATACCTGCAGCAGGTGCTGGCGCAGCGGGCGGCGCAGGGCGGGCCGGGCACCGTGCTGGTGGCGCACTACGATGCGCTCGCGGGCGTGCCGTGGAACGCTGTCATCGATTTGCCCTGAGGGTCCCCGCGACACGGTGCGCGCCGCCCGCCGCTGCCGGGGCTCGCGGCGAGCGCCTTCCCCACCTACACTGCGATCCTTCTGCGCTGTTGCCTGTTTGTTTCTTTCCCTTCCGTTGCCATTCAGGAGCCTGGTATGGACGCCCTTCTTTTCGCACCCGTGGCCGTGGCGATCGCGCTCACGCCCGGCCCCAACAATTTCTGCGGCCTGAACAACGGCATCCGGGCCGGTGTGGGCACGGCGCTGGTGGCCACCATCGGGCGTGCGGCGGCGTTCGCCATCTTTTTGACGGTGTCCGCCGTGGGGCTGGGCGCGATGCTGCTGGCCTCCGAGGCGGCCTTCACGGTCGTGAAATGGGTGGGGGCGTGTTACCTGTTCTGGCTGGGCTGGAAGGCGTGGCGCAGCCGAGAGTTCGGCGGGCTGGAACTGGTGGAGGGCAGCGAGGCCACGCCCTCGGCGGCCGCGGTGCCGATCCGCTCGCTGATCCTGCAGGAGTTCCTGCTGGGCATCACCAATCCCAAGGCGATCATCCTGTTCGCCGCGGTGTTTCCCCAGTTCATCGACCCCGCACAGCCCGCGGCGCACCAGTTCCTGGTGCTGGGCTCGGTGTACCTGATGGCCGAGTTCGTCTCCACCGCCGTGTACGCCACGGGCGGGCGGCAGATCCGCCGGGTGATCCGCTCGCAGCGCGGCGTGGTGCGGCTGAACAAGGCGACGGGCGGATTCTTCATGGGCGCTGGCGGGCTGCTGCTCGCGGCCAACCGCTGACTTTGTGATTCGGCGGGCCGGCGGCGCTTGCTGCCGGGTCGCTTCGCCTCAGCTTTTGTGCCATTCGGGCGCTACATCGCCTTGAAGCGGTGGGCGTAGAGCCGGCTCACCGCCAGGGTTTCGGGCCGCTCGCGCAGGCGCAGGTGCAGCCGCCCTGATTCGTCGCGCACGGCTGAGGCGATGGCGCTGGCGCGCACCAGGGTGCCGCGGTGCACCTGCCAGAAGGTGTTCGCGTCGAGCTGGGCAGCCAGTTCCTTGAGGGGCGTGCGGATCAGGTACTCCTGCGTGGCGGTCAGCACGCGCACGTACTTGTCGGCCGCCTCGAACACCACGACGTCCGCCACCGACACCAGGTGGATCTGCGCGCCGCTGCTGGCCTGGATGACGGTGAGCGGGGCGGGGTGCGCCGCCGCACCGGCCATGCCCGGCGCAGCGGCCCCGGGCAGCGCCACCAGTGCGCGCAGGCGGGCCAGCGTGGCCTCGAAGTCCAGCGCGGCGGGGCGCGGCCTGCCGTGCGAGGGTGGCCTGCAGCTTCTGGACGGCCTTGCGCAGCCGCTCGGGCTGCACG
>NZ_BAAJYS010000561.1:0-1758 GCF_057543315.1 Acidovorax sp. KPB24-07 | reverse complement strand
CCGGGCCGAGACCCGGCCCCGGAACGTAACCATCCAGCAACGACAAAAACAATAGCACCCCACCCAACAAAAAACCCGGCAACCAGCCCAACAAAAGACCCACGCCATGACCCAAACCCAATCCACCTGCCCCTACTGCGGCGTAGGCTGCGGCGTGATCATCGAATCCACCGGCCCCCAGATCACCGGCGTGAGAGGCGACCCCACCCACCCCGCCAACTTCGGCCGCCTGTGCACCAAGGGCTCCACCCTCCACCTCACCGCCGCCAGCCCCGTCACCCTCCAGACAAGGCTCCTCACCCCCCAGCACCGCCCCCAGCGCGGCGACAAGCCCCAGCCCATCGCCTGGGAAGCAGCCCTCGACACCGCCGCACAAAAATTCGCCGACACCATCGCCCGGCACGGCCCCGACGCCGTCGGCTTCTACGTCTCCGGCCAGCTCCTCACCGAGGACTACTACGTCTTCAACAAGCTCGCCAAGGGCCTGGTCGGCACCAACAACATCGACACCAACTCGCGCCTGTGCATGAGCAGCGCCGTGGCGGGCTACAAAACCACGCTCGGCGCCGACGCCCCGCCCACCTGCTACGACGACGTGCAGCACGCGCAGTGCCTCTTCATCGTGGGCAGCAACACCGCGTGGGCGCACCCCATCCTGTTTCGCCGCATCGAGGACGCCAAGGCCGCCAACCCGGGCATGAAGATCATCGTGGCCGACCCGCGCCGCACCGAGACCGCCGGGCTGGCCGACCTGTTCCTGCCCATCCAGCCGGGCAGCGACGTCATGCTGTTCCACGGCATGCTGCACCTCATGCTGTGGGAAGGCTGGGTGGACAGCGCCTACATCGCCGCGCACACCACCGGCTTCGACGCGCTCAAGGCCCTGGTGCGCGACTGCACGCCCACCCGCGTGGCCGAGGTTTGCGGCATCAGCGAGGCGGATCTGGCCACCGCCGCGCGCTGGTTCGCCGGTGTGGGTGCCGGTGCAGGTGCAAGTGCCGGTGCCGCGCGCCAGCCCACGCTCAGCCTTTACTGCCAGGGCCTGAACCAGAGCACCAGCGGCACGGCCAAGAACGCCGCCCTCATCAACCTGCACCTGGCCACGGGCCAGATCGGCCGACCGGGCGCGGGGCCGTTCTCGCTCACCGGGCAACCCAACGCCATGGGCGGGCGCGAGGTGGGGGGACTGGCCAACCTGCTGTCGGCCCACCGCGACATGGCCAACCCGCAGCACCGTGCCGAAGTGGCCGCGCTGTGGGGCGTGCCCGAGGTGCCGGGCATGCCCGGCAAGACCGCCGTGGAGATGTTCCAGGCCGCGGCGACGGCGAGATCCGGGCGCTGTGGATCGCCTGCACCAACCCGGCGCAGAGCCTGCCCGACCAGGCCACCGTGCGCCGCGCGCTGGAGCGCGCCGAGTTCGTGGTGGTGCAGGAGGCCTTCGCCACCACCGCCACCGCGCAGTACGCCGACCTGCTGCTGCCCGCCACCACCTGGGGCGAGAAGACCGGCACGGTGACCAACAGCGAGCGCCGCATCTCCCGCGTGCGCCCTGCGGTGCCCGCGCCCGGCGACACGCGCCACGACTGGGCCATCGCCGTGCAGTTCGCCCACCGGCTGGAGGCGCGGCTGCGCCCGGGCCGGCCCACGCTGTTTCCGTACGCCACTGGCGACGGCGAGGCCGAGCGCGGCGCCGAGGCCGTGTGGAACGAGCACCGCGAGAGCACGCGCGGGCGCGACCTGGACATCACCGGCCTGTCG
>NZ_BAAJYS010000560.1:0-1765 GCF_057543315.1 Acidovorax sp. KPB24-07 | reverse complement strand
CCGGCCCGCGAGCGGCTGGAGCGCACGCCGCGCGTGGCATTGGGGCAGGCCCTGCGCGGGCTGGCCCACAGCGCCATCGACGTGAGCGACGGGCTGGTGGGCGACCTGGGCCACATCCTGCAGGCCTCGGGCGTGGGGGCCCGCATCGACACCCAGAACGCTATTGAATTAATAGCAACAGGGGCAATGAGTACTAGGGCATCAGCGGCTTTTGACCACGAAACCCTGCTGCGCTGCGCCCTGGCCGGCGGCGACGACTACGAACTGCTGTTCACCGCCGCGCCCGAGCACCGCGCCGAGGTCCAGGCCGCCGGGCAGGCCACGGCCACGCCCGTGGCCCGCATCGGCACCATCGAGGCGGCGCCCGGCCTGCGGCTGGTGGATGCCCAGGGCCAAGCCCTCCCCCTGCGGTACTCGTCATACGACCACTTTCGCTGATCGGCAGCGCAATCACTTGCGGGACATCGCCATCCCTGCAAAGCGGCAGTTGTCGTACCACTTTGTGACGAAATGCCACCGAAACCACGCTTGCGGCCGTCCCGACGTTGCCCACCGATACCGACTGCGCAATCGTTTGCGCCTAAGTAGGTACTAACTCGAAGCGCCTTACCAAAGGCTTACGCACCCTCTGGGGCGTGGCAGACCGGGTAAACACGCATCGCCTCCTCTCCCCTGCCTCCCACAATCGCCGCCAAGTTGTACGACATCCTTCAAGATGATCTGCACACCAAGACAGCCGGGATCCCCAGGCTGCGATCGCCGCGCCGACGGCGCGTGCATTCCTTGCATCGAAGACGAGAGGAGACATTCCATGAAACGCAGAGATTTCGCGCTGACGGCGCTCGCGCCGCTGTGGCTCACCGCCTGTGGCGGCGGTTCGGGCGGCGCATCCGGCCCGCAGGGCGAGGCGGCCACCGCGCTGCGGCGCGCCGCCGACTACATGGACGAGGTGGTTTCGTACCGCGGCGGCTACGTGTGGTCGTACTCGCCCGACCTGAAGCAGACCTTCGGCGAGATGGAGGCCTACCGCACCATGTGCTGGATCCAGCCGCCGGGCACGCCCTCGGTCGGCCACGTGTACCTGGACGCCTACCACGCCACCGGCGACGAGCGCTTCCTGCAGGCCGCCGAGCGCACCACGCTGGCCATCGTCGCGGCGCAGCACGCCTCGGGCGGCTGGAACTACATCCACGACTTCGCGGGCGAGGCGTCGCTGCGCCAGTGGTACGACACCATCGGCAAGAACGGCTGGCGGCTGGAGGAGTTCCAGCACTACTACGGCAACGCCACGTTCGACGACGCGGGCACGGCCGTGGCCTCGCAGCTGCTGCTGCGCATGTATGTGGAAAAGCGCGACGTGCGCTTTCTCGCGCCGCTGCAAAAGGCCATCGACTTCGTGCTCAACGCGCAGTTCGGCCCCGAATACGGCGTGGCGAACGGCGGCTGGCCGCAGCGGTTTCCGCACTTTCCCGGCGCGGTCGGCGCCATGCCCTCGCCCCACCCCGAGCAGGTGCCCGCGGGCGCCCATTCGGGCATGGAAGACGGCGACTACACGCTGCACGTGACCTTCAACGACGACGTGATGGGCGAGAACATCAAGTTCCTCACGATGTGCGTGATGGCGCTGGGCGAGACGCGCCTGCTGGCCCCCATCGCACGCGCCATGGAGTGCATGCGCCTCATGCAGCAAAGCGGCCCGCAGGCCGGCTGGAGCCTGCAGCACCTGTCGCGCCCCATGGGCGGCCGCCCGGCCGGCGCACCGGCC
>NZ_BAAJYS010000559.1:0-1774 GCF_057543315.1 Acidovorax sp. KPB24-07 | reverse complement strand
AGCACGTGCACCGGGCGGCCGGCCTCGGCCTCGGCGCGCATGCGGGCGTAGAGCGCGTCGGCGGCCTGCACCTGCTCGCGGGTGGCCTCGGTGCGCACCGACAGGTAGCCCACGGGGCGGTCGCCCTCCATCAGCGGGGTGACGTTGGCCATCACCCAGTAGAAGTCGCCGTTCTTGCGCCGGTTCTTCACCGCGGCCGACCAGGGCCGGCCCTGGCCGATGGTGTCCCACATGTCGCGGAACGCCTCCTCGGGCATGTCGGGGTGGCGGATCAGGTTGTGGGGCTGGCCCAGCAGGGCCTCGCGCTCGTAGCCGCTCACCTCGATGAACATCGGGTTGCAGTACAGGATGCGCCCTTTCAGGTCGGTGGTGGACACCAGGGTTTCGCCGGAAGGAAACGGGTATTCCTGCGTGCTGACCGGAAGATTTCTTCGCATGGGAAGCCTTTCTGGGGAAGAAGCTTTTGTCTCGTACGGACGGTGCGGCACGGCGCCGCGGGCCCCTGCGGGATGCAGTGCGGCCGATGGTAGGTGGCACATCCCGGCTTGTGGAAACCTTTCGGCCGGGGCTTGATCTGGGTCAAGAGCCCGGGGACGCTGCGAACGCGGACCGTCGTTTCCCGACCACCCATTTGCTATCAATTGAATAGCTACCAAGACAATGAAAACGCCGGCATGCGGGCGATTTGGCTCTCAAAACCCCGTTCCGTCCCGCAGAAACCCTTCGGATCGACGGCCCGGCCGGCCGGCGGCCCGCCAGCGCGGCCACACACTCCCGGGGCCAGCGCCCGAGGGGCCCGCCACCGCCTGCGAGGGGCACGCGCGGCCCGCACGCGGCATGAAGGTTGCAAGGTCCGGACACGAGGCCCGCCGGAGGGCTTTCCAGCCTGCTACAGCTTCACACGATCTTTTCAATTGACCGTCAGAATGCTCGCCACAACGAAAGCCGTGCCTTGTCCATGAATTGCCCACGCCCTGCCACACGCTCGCTGCCCTCCGCCCCCGCTGCCATGGCCCCACGGCCCTCCTCCTTGACCTCTTCCTGTGTGACCGCTGTCCCCGGTGCCCTGCGCCGGGCCGGCGCTGCCGTGCTGGCGGCCGCCTTCGTGGTGACCGGGTGTTCGGACAAGGCCGCCAAGCAGCCCGCGCCGCGCGCCCCGGTGGAAGCCGGCGTGGTCACGATCCAGCCCGAGCGGCAGTCGATCACCACCGAGTTGCCCGGGCGCACCAGCGCGTTCCTGGTCGCCGAGATCCGGCCGCAGGTGGGCGGCATCGTGCAAAAGCGGCTCTTCACCGAAGGGGCGGACGTGAAGGCCGGGCAGGTGCTGTACCAGCTGGACGCCTCGCCCTTCGAGGTGGCGCTGGCGAGCGCCGAAGCCTCGCTGGGCAAGGCCCAGGCCACCGTGGGCACGGCCGAGACCAACGCGCGGCGCAATGCCGAGCTGGTCAAGATCGATGCGATCAGCCGGCAGGTGTATGACGACAGCCAGGCGGTGCTGGTGCAGGCCCGCTCGGACCTGGCCGTGAACCGCGCGGCGGTCGAGAACGCCCGCATCAACCTGGGCTACACCCGCATCAAGGCGCCCATCTCGGGCCGCACCACCACCTCGGCGGTGACGCCGGGCGCGCTGGTGACCGCCAACCAGACCACGGCGCTCACCACCATCTCGCAGATCGACCCGCTCTACGTGGACGTGACCCAGTCCAGCACCGACGTGCTGCGCCTGAAGACCGACCTGGCCAAGGGGCGCTTTCAGCGCGCGGGCGAAGGCCAG
>NZ_BAAJYS010000558.1:0-1775 GCF_057543315.1 Acidovorax sp. KPB24-07 | reverse complement strand
GCTGGCTGGCGGCGCCCAGGCTCAAGGTGGAGGGCACCGAAAAACGTGGGCTCGGCGCCGGCGCCGGCGCCGGCATCGCCGCCGCCGATCTGGCGCGTCAGCTGGCGCTGGATGGCCTCCGAGAGCCCGCCCTGGCGGCCCGACATCTGGATGGACAGCTGCTGGTCGAGCATGTCCGTGCCCAGGTCAGCCTGGCCGCCTTCCATGAGGCCGGACTTCATCGTCGCCTCGCGCATGCTCTTGATCATCTCGCGCATGAAGAGCGATTCGAACTGCTTGGCCGCTTCCTTGGCGGCCTGCGGGCTGTTCTGACCGGCCTCGTACTTGAGCGCGTTGAGCGAGCGCGAATCGACGGCCAGCGCATTGGTGGCGGTGGTGGTCGCGGCAGAGGGCAGGGTCATGGCCATGTGCGGTCTCCCGTCAGGTCGGGCGCTGTCCCGCGGGGCGCAGGGACGGCAAGGTGGCGGCCTGGGTCATCAGATGACCTCCAGCTCGGCGTTCAGGGCGCCCGCGGCCTTGATGGCCTGCAGGATGGCCAGCAGGTCCTGCGGCGTGGCGCCCAGGGTGTTGAGCGCACGCACCACGTCGGCCAGCTGCGGCGACGGCGGCATCTGGATGATGTTGCCCGGCTCCTGCTTGACGGTGATGTCGCTCTTTTGCGCCACCACGGTCTGCCCTTGCGACAGCGGGTTGGGCTGGCTGATGACGGGCGTGGAGCTGATGGTGATCGACAGGTTGCCGTGCGCGATGGCGCAGGGGCCCAGCGTCACGGCCTGGTTCAGCACGATGGAGCCGGTGCGGGCGTTGATGACGACCTTGGCGGAGGGGACGGAGTCGGCCACCGCCAGTTCTTCCAGGTCGGCGATGAAGTTCACCCGGGCGCCGGGGTCCAGGGGCGCGCGCACCTGCACCGTGCGGCCGTCCAGCGCCGTGGCGATGCCGGCGCCGTTGCCCAGCTTGCCGTTGATGGCCTGGGCCACCTTGCGGGCGGTCTGGAAGTCCGAGGCGTTCAGGCCCAGGGTGATGGTGTCGCTGTCGTTCAGCGGGGTGGGCACCGAGCGTTCCACTTGTGCGCCATCGGGAATGCGGCCGGCGCTCAGGTGGTTGATCTGCACCTTGCTGCCGCCGGCAGATGCCCCGGCACCGCCCACGACCATGTTGCCCTGCGCCATGGCGTAGATCTCGCCGTCGGCGCCGCGCAGCGGCGTGGCGATCAGCGTGCCGCCCTTGAGCGACTTGGCGTTGCCCATGGAGGACACGCTCACGTCGATGGTCTGGCCGGGCTGGGCGAAGGCGGGCAGCTGGGCGGTGACGATCACCGTCGCCACGTTCTTGAGCTGGGGCGCCGCCGTGCCGGGCGGCAGGCTGATGCCCATCTGCTGCAGGTAGTTCGTCATCGCCTGCGTGGTGAAGGGCATCTGCGTGGTCTGGTCGCCCGTGCCGTCCAGGCCCACGACGAGGCCATAGCCCGTCAACTGGTTGCTGCGCACGCCTTGCACGGCCGCCACTTCCTTGATGCGCAGGGCATGGGCGGGCAACGCCGCGCACAGGGTGGCCAGGGCGGCCAGCAGCCACACGAGCCGCGACGCGCGCGAAATCAGGGGAGAGGGCAGGGCTTTCATGGCCTCGATTGTGAAAGCGGACCGCTTCACGGGATGGGCCAAAAAGATGCCGGATTACCGGTCAATTGGGGCGGCCGGCCCCGGGGGAATACCAGCGAAAAATGCCGCCAGTGCAATCATCACTAGGGCATTGTGCTATAAAAATAATAGCAA
>NZ_BAAJYS010000557.1:0-1777 GCF_057543315.1 Acidovorax sp. KPB24-07 | reverse complement strand
GGCGCTCAGGCGCCGTCCGCCGGGGCCTGCGATGGCTGCGCCGGGTTCGCGCCCTTGTCGGCCGCGACTTCGGTGGCGCGCAGCGTGGGGGCCAGGCCGTTGAGCACGCCGTTGACGTACTTGTGGCCGTCGGTGCCGCCGAACTCCTTGGCCAGCTCGATGCATTCGTTGATGACCACGCGCCACGGCACGTCCAGGCAGTGCTGGAACTCGTACACGCCGATCCACATGGCCGCATGCTCGATGGGCGAGATCTCGGCCATCTTGCGATCGAGCTGCGGGGTGATCAGGGCGTCGAGCGCCTCGGCCGATTCGATGCAGCCGTGCAGCAGCGCGTCGTAGTGGGCGGCATCGGCCTTGTGAAAGCCCGCCAGGTCGCGGGTGAAGGTGTCGATGGCGGTGGCGTCGTTGCGGCCCACCAGGTGCTGGTAGAGCGCCTGCAGCGCGAACTCGCGGGCGCGGCTGCGGTTGGATTTTGGAGGCGGCCTTGCGGGCGCCGGTGCTGGTCACGCCGGTGCGCGCCTGCCGCGGCGGGCGCTTGGCGCCGCCGGGGTGCGAAGAGGTGGAATCGCTCACGACAGCTCCTCCAGCAGGTTGGCCATTTCCACGGCCACGCGGGCGGCGTCCTGGCCTTTTTCGGTCTGGCGGGCGATGGCCTGCTCCATGTTCTCGGTGGTGATGATGGCATTGGCCACCGGCACGTGGTAGTCGAGCGAGATGCGGCTCACGCCCGCGCCCGATTCGTTGGCCACCAGTTCGAAGTGGTAGGTTTCGCCGCGGATGATGCAGCCCAGGGCGATCAGGGCATCGTATTCGTCGCGTTCGGCCATGGCCTGCAGGGCCACCGGCACTTCCAGCGCGCCGGGCACCAGCACGTGGTGGATGTGCTTTTCCTGCACGCCCAGCGCCAGCAGTTCGGCACGGCAGGCCGCGGCCAGGGTGTTGGTGATGCTCTCGTTGAAACGGGCCTGCACGATGCCGATGTGCAGCTTCTTGCCGTCGAGCTTGTCCGCTGTTCCTTTGTCTGCGCCAAACATGTCTTATTCCTTGGGAAGGTATCCGGTGATCTCGAGGCCGTAGCCCGCCATGCTGGGCATGCGGCGCGGCGGGCCCATCAGTTGCATCTTGTGCACGCCGCATTCGCGCAGGATCTGCGCGCCCACGCCGTAGGTGCGCAGGTCCATGCGGCCGCGTTCGGGCGCATGGGCCGAGCGGGCGCGCCCTTCGAACTGCTCCAGCAACTGCTCAGCGCTTTCGCCGCAGTTGAGCAGCACGGCCACGCCCTGGCCTTGGGCGGCGATGTACTGCAGGCTGCTGTCCAGCCCCCAGGAGTGCATGGAGCGGTTGACCTCCAGCGCGTCCAGCACAGACAGGGGCTCGTGCACGCGCACGGGCACGCTGTCGTCCGGGCCCCACTGGCCCTTGACGAGCGCCAGGTGCACGGCCTGGCTGGGTTCGTCGCGGAAGGCGTGGGCGGTGAACTCGCCGAAGGCGGTCTGCAGCGGGCGCGTGCCCACTTTCTGCACCAGCGATTCGTTGCGGCTGCGGTATTCGATGAGGTCGGCGATGGTGCCGATCTTGAGGCCGTGCTCGGCCGCGAAGATCTGCAGGTCGGGCAGGCGGGCCATGGTGCCGTCGTCCTTCATCACCTCGCAGATCACGGCGCTGGCGCTGCAGCCGGCCATGGCGGCCAGGTCGCAGCCGGCTTCGGTGTGGCCGGCGCGCATGAGCACGCCGCCGTCCACCGCCTGCAGCGGGGAAGATGTGGCCGGGCTGC
>NZ_BAAJYS010000556.1:0-1779 GCF_057543315.1 Acidovorax sp. KPB24-07 | reverse complement strand
CCGCGCACGTCGACGCCGCCCCACGGCGCCCTCGCGCGCCAGGATGGCGGTGCAGCCCGTGGGGCGGCGGGCGTCGGTGTAGTGGCCGACCTCGATGCCCGCCACGCGGGTGATGCTGCCAGCGTCGCTGGCCGAACGGGATGCTGCGGTCATATGGGCGGCGATTATGGCGCCGCGCGGGGGGGCTTCAGCGCACGGCCTCGATGCGGGTGATGACGAGCGCGCCGCGCTGGCTCTCGGCATGAAAGCGCACCGGCGGACGTTGAAGTTGCTTAAACGGACGCTAGCGATCTCCTTGAGCAATGCACCATGCCAAGCTGGCACCTTTTCATTAATGCGCGGCGGCTGCGTGATCACGATGCGGGTAGATCACCATCCACTTGCTCTCTTCGCCGCCATGTGCCTATGTTCGCTACTGGCTAGTCGATGAGCGAGTGCTGAGGCAATATGCACTATCCCAATATCAAGGATGAATGATGGGCCAATGTATAAGCAGTTCCGGCGGGGCGAGATCTCCATCGGCACCCCGATGGCAAACGGACGGGCCGCGGCGAGAGTCGGGTAACACCTATGTCAGGCGCAACTCAGTGCCGGGCCTCGAACCCAATTCGGCGCGGCGGCAGTCTTCCGCCGGAAACCGCGCACCCCGCGCCGCATTGACACCACCGGGCTCGCCTAGCAGCAATGCCAGTTCGTCGAGCAGCGCCCGGACGTCGTCGGTGCAATCCGCCCATTCGCCGCGATCATCCCAGAGCGTCTATAGCCATCCGTCGATCGGCCAGTTCAGCGTGCAGGCGCACCCTATCGCCCCCGGATCGAACGAGCTGTGCTTTGATATGGCGCTGGAGACACCTACGGGTCGGCGTATCGAGACCCAGCATCAGATGGAACACTCCCAAAGCGACCCGTGCCACGGTGGACATTCGTCCATCAGCTTTGGGGACATTGAGTTTCCCGAGGAGATGCAGGGCAAGGGCTTGGGCACCATGTACTTGGCCGCTGCGGCGAAAGAGGCGAAGAAACTCGGTGTGGAACTGGTCGGGATCGACAACGTCGTGTCGGGAGCCATGCGCACGCTGTGCAATCGCGTGGGCATGACGCAACAATTTGTGCCGGGCTTCTACGAACTGGATCCGGACACGCTGCTCAGGAACTGCGAGCGTCGGGCAGCGGATAAGGGGTGGGAGGCTGAGTAACTATCCACCGGCAAAGCCGGGGCATTCGGGATATGAGCCGCTCGAAGCGGCTACAAGAGCTCGCTAACGCGGCCCCTCATTCTTGGGGTTGCATCCTGCTGGCTACTCACCTTCATAGACAGAGTTGATCCAACTGATGAAAAGACTCGCCCCGATGACGGGCGTTGAAGCTGCTTATCTTGCGACGTACCCCGCGAGGGTTGAAGCGGCCACGGCTGCTGACACAACGGACGCTGGCGATCTCCTTGAACAAGGCATCACGCCAAGCTGGCAGCCGGTCAGGGGGAACAGCCGCATCTTGCGCTTGATCAAGCGCACGGCGTGTGTGAAGCTCAATCGATCGGAGGAGTCGAGCCCCCCGGGGCCATGCGGCTTGTTCCTTCCACACCTCGATGGCGATGGATTGAAGCCCGGCCGCGAAGGCTGGCCAGGGCAGGGCGGCGGTTGGCCTGCGGGGTTCGTGTGCCGCCTGCGGCAGGGGCGATCAAAGGCATGGAAGGGTTCTTTCGATCGGGTAGGTTGCCGACAACAGGTTCAAAAACGGCTCCAGCGCATATTCTTCTAGGGCATATTGCTATGAAAT
>NZ_BAAJYS010000555.1:0-1779 GCF_057543315.1 Acidovorax sp. KPB24-07 | reverse complement strand
TTCAGCGCCGCCTGCACCATCTCCCGCTGCGCCCGCGGCATGGCCGCGAAGCTGTCCGCCGCATCCGTGGCTCTTCGCCGCCTGCGCGCCCGGCCCATCAGCAAACTGCACCGCATCCTTGGCCCCCTGCCCTGCGCTGCAGCTGCAGCACTGGCACGAAGCTGGGCCGGCTCGTACACCGTGTTGCCGGATGCCTTGCCCATCCTGCGTGTGCACCAGACGGTCGCCGTCCCAGCCGTAGTGGGTGCTCTCCTGATGTCCTTCGCGAACCACGGTCTTGCCCAGACGCCGCCCGAACGCGTCGTAGCGGTAGCGCGCCACCGGCGTCCAGCCGCGCCCAGCCCCTGCCCGGCCTTCCTTGCACACCCGGGTGGTGGACCTGCCGCGCCCGTCGCTCTTGGCCCGCGCCGTCGTACTGGTGGCGCGTGCGCTGGTTCAGGGCATCGATGCTCTCGCTTTCATAACTATTTCATTTTTATCAGTTCAATTTTTGGCGTACAAGTATAAGAATATTTTAAATCGGGAAATATTGCTGTCAATTTCATATGTGTTGGATTGCTAGATTTACCCTCATCTGTTGCCAGCTTGTCCACCACCATCATCATTACGGCATCATCATCGACAATTTTTGCCCGGATTATACTTAAATGATTTAATTTATCCTTCTTTTGCTCATCCAGATAGTGCGGCGATTTTTTTTGTAAAAAAAAGCATTTTTTTTGGTCGCATTTATCAAATCACCGAGACTCCCTTGTTGGGGCGAGGTATTTTTTAAATCAACTGATCCAATTAGTGATGAAAAAGCGAATCCATCACCTTCAAATTTACCATTTTTATATTTTCCAGTTTCTGCAATCCACGCGTATTCAGGACGTTCGACAGTCCTTTCAACAACGTTCCATTGCCATATTTTTTTTGGATTTAACACAGGGAATCTTGCAAAAATATAATCCTCCGAAAACATGGCAGAACAATCGATATCATTGCGAAATTTCTCCGCCTTGACATCAAAAGAAATCAAAAAAATAATTGCAAAACATATCGATTTAATCATTTTCGAGATCCTCTTCGTTGCCTCATTTTATTTGCCAAATCCATAATATCATCAGTATCCGCAGTAGGTGCCGCGCCTCTTTCTTGCAAATCTTTAAAGTACACAGGCGTATCACATTCGTATCCCTTTGGGATTTCAGAACTTTTCCACATCGATTCTTCCGGTATGTAATCTGAAGGAGTTTTAACATCTTTGCCGGGCTCTTTATCTCCAGACTGACAAGTTAACTTATTTTTGCTCCATTTTTTGCAATATTGTGTGTAGTCATAAGGACTCGCTTGTTTCCAAACTTTTTCGTTCGGATTAACCACATCATAAACCTTGTCCAGTGGATGACTGGGCGCCTCAAGCATCCCAGCAGTCTGCGCATCAATTGATGCCTGTCTATTCACCTCACCGCGTTTAACGGCGCGTTGGTGAGCATTTCCTGTCAAGCCCAATGGATCAATATAAGTAGTTGGTCTTTCAACGTAACGATATAAGTTGATTCCTCCCCCCAATCCAATGGGATCCTGCGTGATGCTACTGCCCCAGGTGAGGGTCGTAGTACCTGAAGCGGAGTTGTAATGGCAGCCCGGTCTCGGCATCGATCTGCTGGCCCTGCAGCCGGATGCTCTGCTCGATCCGGTGCGGGTTGTATTCCTCCTGCACATCTCCCCAGGCGCCATAGCTGGCCGCCCAGGTGATCTCGCCGGCCTTCTCTCCGTTGCCATCCACCAGCCCGA
>NZ_BAAJYS010000554.1:0-1780 GCF_057543315.1 Acidovorax sp. KPB24-07 | reverse complement strand
CCGTGGCGCCGCCCACCGTCTCGGCCACGAAAGCGATCACGCGGTCCGCGCCCTGCGCGAGGATGGCGGCCTCCAGTTCCGCCGCCAGCCGCTGGCCGTAGGCCTGCGGAGACTCGCCGTCGCGCATCTCGCGGTACGGGTAGCAGGGCGACACGTGCGTGGCCGGCACGAGCAGCGGCGCGAACGGCGCGCGCCGCCAGGCGTTGCCGCCCACCGCGAGCGCGCCCAGCGTGTTGCCGTGGTAGCTCTGCCGCCGCGCGATGAAGTGCGTGCGCTGGGGCTCGCCCCGCTCCACGAAATACTGCCGCGCCATCTTGAGCGCGGCCTCCACGGCCTCCGAGCCCCCGCTCACGAAATAGGCATGGCTCGTGCCCGCCGGCGCGCCGCGCACCAGCGTCTGCGCCAGCTCCTCCGCCACGTCGGTGGTGAAGAAGCTGGTGTGGGCGTACGCGATGCGGTCGATCTGCCGGTGCATGGCGGCGATCACGTCGGCATGGCCATGGCCGAGCGAGGACACGGCGGCGCCGCCGCTGGCATCCAGGTAGGTGCGGCCGCTGGCGTCGCGGACCACCATGCCCTGCGCGCCCGCGGCGACAGGGGGGGTCTGGTGGAGATGGCGGTGCAGAACGTGGGTCATGGCGGGGCGGGCAAGGTTCGGTGGCGGCGGGGCGGTCAACGGATCAAAAAATCCATTTCCTATTTATTTGGAACAAATATACCAACACCTGCAAAAATTGCAACATGCGTTTTTTCGATCGATCAGATGGAACACATGTTCCAAACCCCATCCGGCCCTCCTTTCATGCCTGACCGTGCGCGCTTGCCCTACAGTCGTGCGGTGGTGCAGCGCGCCGCGCCGCCCTTTGTTCAGCCCTTGTCCAGGTCCGTTTCCATGAGTCTCAGAGACACCATTCGCCAGCGCCATGCCGGGCTGTCCCCCTCGCTGCAGCAGGCGGCCAAGTTCGTCATCGACCGTCCGAACGAGGTCGTGACCACCTCGATGCGCACCGTCGCCGCGCGCTCGGGCGTGCCCCCGGCCACCCTGGTGCGGTTCGCGCAGCAGCTGGGGTTCGAGGGCTGGCCTGCGCTTAAGGAGGCCCTGGCGCAGGACATGGGCCTGGGCAGCGAGCAATACGCCCCGCGGGCACGCCAGCTGGCCGGGCGTGCCAAGGACCAGTCGCTGGTGGGCGAGATGTTCGACGTGCACCGCCACAACCTGGAACAGACCGAGCGGCAGAGCGCCGTCTCGCTGCCGCGTGCCGCGCGGCTGCTGGAGCAGGCCCGCCATGTGCACGTGGCGGGCTTTCGCGCCTGCTTTCCCGTGGCGTTTTCTTTCGTCTATGTGTACCGGCTGTTTCGCCCCTCGGTCCATCTGGTGGACGGCCAGGGCGGCTCGCTGGAGATGCAGCTGCGCGCGCTGGCCAAGGGCGACGCGCTGGTGGTGGCCAGCTTCGCGCCGTACTCGCGCGAAGCGCTGCAGGCTGCCGAAGCGGCGCGCAGCGTGGGCGCGAAGGTGGTGGCGCTGACCGACAGCGAAGCCTCGCCGCTGTCGCTGCTGGCCCATGAGACGGTGCTGTTCGCCACCCAGAGCCCGTCGTTCTTTCCGTCGATCGCCGCCGCCACGGCGGTGGCGGAATCGCTGCTGGAACTGCTGGCCAGCCGCGCGGGCGCGCCGGGCATCGAGCGCATCGAGGCGGCCGAGCAGCACCTGGTGCGCTCGGGCGCCTACCTGCAGCCGGTCACCCTGCGCAAGCCGGGCGGTTGACCGCCGGCCCCGGGG
>NZ_BAAJYS010000553.1:0-1796 GCF_057543315.1 Acidovorax sp. KPB24-07 | reverse complement strand
GCCGTGGGCGCCGCCCGTCCCCTGGCCGCCGCTGCCGGCGCACCGACAACCGCGCCCACGGGCGCAACGAGAATCTCCGCATGAGCGCTGCTCCCGCCACCTCCCCTCCGATCGCCAGCATGCCGTCGCGCGCGGCGCAGTTCTATGCGCTGACCAAGCCGCGCGTGGTCCAGCTGATCGTTTTCTGCGCCTTCATCGGCATGGTGCTGGCCGTGCCCGGCATGCCCAGCGGCGCGCAGTGGGCGCACATGGCCGTGGCCTGTGCGGGCATCTGGCTCGTGGCGGGTGCCGCCGCGGCATTCAACTGCATCGTGGAGCAGGGCATCGACGCGAAGATGAAGCGCACCGCCTGGCGGCCCACCGCCAAGGGCGAGCTGTCCAACACGCAGACGCTGCTGTTCTCGGCGGCGCTGTGCGCGGCGGGTTCATTGGTGCTCTACCGGTGGGTCAACCCGCTCACCATGTGGCTCACCTTCGCCACCTTCGTCGGCTACGCGGTGGTGTACACGGTGATCCTCAAGCCGCTCACGCCGCAGAACATCGTGATCGGCGGCGCCTCGGGCGCCATGCCGCCGGTGCTGGGCTGGTCGGCCATGACGGGCGACGTGGCGCCCGAGGCGCTCATCCTGTTCCTCATCATCTTCCTGTGGACGCCGCCGCATTTCTGGGCCCTGGCGCTGTACCGCGTGGAGGACTACCGCAAGTCGGGCCTGCCCATGCTGCCCGTCACGCACGGCAACGAGTTCACGCGACTGCAGGTGTTCCTGTACACGCTGATCCTCTTCGCGGGCTGCCTCATGCCCTTCGTGTACGGCATGAGTTCCTGGATCTACCTGGCCGCCGCCGTGGTGCTCAGCCTGGGCTTTTGCGCCTATGGCTTTCGGCTGTGGCGCCGCTACTCGGATGCGCTCGCCCGCGAGACCTTCCGCTTTTCCCTCATCCACCTGAGCCTGCTGTTCGCCGCGCTGCTGGTGGACCACTACGTGCTGTGATCGCCATGAACAAACGCATTGCTCTTAAAAAAATCGCTGCCAGCGCTTTGCTGGTCAGCGCTGGTGGCCTGTTGGCGGCTTGCTCCAAGAAGGGCCCGGAGTTCAAGGGCGTGGACATCACCGGCGCCGACTATGCGAAGGACCTGCCCCTGCCCGACCAGAACGGCCAGCCGCGCCACCTCAAGGACTTCGCGGGCAAGGTCGTGGTGGTGTTCTTCGGCTACACCCAGTGCCCCGATGTGTGCCCCACGTCCATGGTGGAACTGGCGGAGGTCAAGCGCTCGCTGGGCGCCGACGGCGACCGGCTCCAGGGCATCTTCGTCACCGTGGACCCGGAGCGCGACACGCCCGAGGTGCTCAAGGCCTACATGGCCAACTTCGACCCCACTTTCCTCGCGCTGCGTGGCAGCCCCGAGCAACTGGCCGCCGTGGCCAAGGACTTCAAGATCTACTACAAGAAGGTCGACGGCAAGACGCCCACCAGCTACACCATGGACCACTCGGCCGGCAGCTACGTGTACGACCCCGCCGGCCGCCTGCGCGTGTACAACCGCTACGGCAGCGGTGCGCAGGCGCTGGCCGCCGATGTGCGGGCCCTGCTGAACGAGGGCTGAGGCGGCGGCCCGGCCGCATCGGCGTGCTTCACCACCGCCGCTGCGCACCAGGCAGCACCGGCCACCGGGCCCGACACCGGTTCTGCCACTGCCGCGGGCCAGGGCCGCGAGGCGGGGCCGCACGATGGCGCAGTGCCAGCGGTCATGCCGGACCAGACCGCCCGTCTGGGCGATGTGGCGCGAGCCCCCG
>NZ_BAAJYS010000552.1:0-1798 GCF_057543315.1 Acidovorax sp. KPB24-07 | reverse complement strand
GCCGATCAGGAACGCCTCCTTGCGCGCGCCATCGGCGGATTTCTCCACCATCCAGGGCAGTTGCCCGGCCAGCCGTTCGTCCTGCAGCAGCACGTTCAGCAGGTCGCGCGCCGACGCGCTGGCCGACCGCGCCACGCTGGACGAGCGCCAGGCCGCCCAGCGCTCCCTGCTGGACGCCACCCAGCTCGCGCTGGACCTGTCCGATGCGCGCTACTGGCTCGGGGCCAACAGCTTCCTCACGGTGCTGGACGCGCAGCGCTCACTGTACGCAGCGCAGCAGACGCAGATCACCCTGCTGCCGGCCGAGCAGACCAACCGGGTCACGCTGTACAAGGTGCAGGGGGGCGGCTGGGCCGCTGGCGGCGCGGGCGCGGCGGCGGACGATCCGGTTCTGCGCTGACGCGAGATGCGACGGGTGCGCTCGGTGTACCCCAGCCTGCCAACGAAGCAATGCATTGACGGCCGAAGGCGGGCTGCAGGAGGCAAACCGATGCGGCGGGCAGGCTGGACCGAGCCGAGCCTCTCGCCCCTACGCTGCGCGAATCCAGAGGCGAAGGTCCGAGCCCCGCCCCGAAGCAGCCTGCATGCATTCAGTCATCGCCAGGCCTGCTGATGAACCCGCTCTAACGACCGTAGGCGCCGTATTCGAGATTTCCTGCAGGGAAAACGGTCGATGCCTCGAAATCAGCGGGGTTGTAATGCGGCCGAACCGGCGACTGGGCAGGACTACTCTCGTCTCGAGCAACCATCGCCCCAACGACTTCGGCACGGTGTTCGTTCACGATTCTGGTAAGTCGCTGCAATTTTCTGCTGACATCATCCGGTCCTACGGCACGTCCTGTTCCGACAAGGTAGCTCTGGATTTTTGCACTCAGTCTCTCGCACGCTGCCACGGCGCTCTTCATGCCGCCATGGTCAGGGTACTGAATCGCATGCTCCAGCAAAAGCGCTACGGCTTCCTGCTGCCGTCGGAGAGTTCGTGCGGCGTTTCGCGTGGTTGTCTCTGTCGCGTGTAGTGGGGAGCGCGGCGCCATGGATCCCGCCGTACTGGTCCGTCCTCGGCCGGGGCCTGGGCCTGCATACGGCGAGCCATGTTGCAGCGGTGATCGGTTCCCTGGGGTTGCGATGGGGGTATTTGCCGCGGGGGTCTGGATCGGCGTGGAACGGCGCGACGTGCTGGATTGAATGCATCCCATAGGGGGGGGTTCCTTTGAAAAGTTGAAAACCCCAGTGTTCCCAGAATTCCATTTGATGGAAAAAGGATGCGAAGCATTGATTGGATGACCGAAGCAGCGATGGTGCGATGAGCACATCGCCTCGTGATGCATCTGCTGCGCACCACCCCAAGCACCAAGAGTGGGCGGCCCATTGAGAAGGCGGGCAGGACCGCCAGGGCTGGCGGCTGCCCGTTCCCAGGCCGGTTGCGCCGAAGGATCGACAGACCGGCTTCAGCCGGCCGGCACCAGCTCGACGGCGGCGTGCTCTTCCAGCCAGTCCGCGACTGGCAGGCCGGCCTCGTCGGCCACGCCCTGGTTCCAGAACTGCGAGGCGCACAGCACCTCCACGTCCAGGCCCTCCAGCGTGCTGCGCGCCAGCACCGCGCCGATGTAGGCGCTGCGCGCCCGCTCGACGATGCCCCAGACCAGCGTGGTCTCGGCGGCGCATTGCAGGCCGATCAGGAACGCCTCCCTTAGCGCGCCATCGGCGGATTTCTCCACCATCCAGGGCAGTTGCCGGCCAGCCGTTCGTCCTGCAGCAGCACGTTCAGCAGGCTCGGCGCGCCGGCCTCGGCCCCCAG
>NZ_BAAJYS010000551.1:0-1800 GCF_057543315.1 Acidovorax sp. KPB24-07 | reverse complement strand
CCGTGGCCGGCGCCACGCTGCGCTACACCGACGACCACCGCCTGCTGGTGCGCCAGGGCTTCGAATACGCGCCGCGCTTTCGCGTGGCCGCCGCCGTGCGCGAGCGCGTGCGGCGCGCGCACCGGGCCGTGTTCGATGCGCGGTTTCCGCAGCTGGCCGACGTGCCGCTCGCGCATTTCTGGGAAGGCGCCATCGCCATCACGCGCAACGGCGCGCCGCGCTGGGGGCGCTTTGCTTCCAACGTGCACGGCGTGGCGGGTTGCAACGGCGTGGGCATCGTCAAGCACACGGTGCTGGGCGCGCTCGCGGCCGATCTGGCGCTGGGCCAGGACCATCCGCTGATCGCCGACGCCCTGGCGCTGGGCACCCCTGCGCGCATGCCGCCCGCGCCGTTCCTGGGCCTGGGCGTGCGCGCCTACATCGCCCGGGAGAAGTGGGCAGGGCGCGCCGAGCGGTGACCGAGCGGTGACCGGGCGGTGGACGGTGCGCGGTGGCCGGCCCGGTCAGCCCGCCTGGCGCAGCACGTCCCCGGCCTTGTCCACCCACTGCTGCAGGCTGTCCAGCAGGTCCTTCTGGCTGAACGAGCAGCTTTCCTCGGAAAACAGCGCGCTCGATTCGAGGCGGTCGAGCAGGCCGTGCAGCACCTCGGCATAGCGCGGGGGCAGGGCGGCCAGCAGCGCGTCCTGCGCGCGGGCCGTGCTACTCAGTTCGGTGGCGCTGCCGCCCGGAGCACGGCAGCGGGCCAGGGCGGAGTCCAGCGTGGCCAGTTGCACGAGGGCGGTGGTGGTGTCGGAAAAACGGGTCATGCGGCAAGGGTAGCGCGGGCCGGGATCAGAACGTGGTCAGGTGCTCGTAGAGGATCACCGAGCCGATGCCAATCAGCAGCACGCCGCCCACGGCCTCGGCCCAGCGGCCTGCGATGTTGCCCAGCACCCGGCCGACCATCACGCCGATCGTGACCATGGCAAAGGTCGCCAGGCCGATGGCGGCCGCCACGGGCAGGATGCCCACGTCGAGGAACGCCAGCCCCACGCCCACGGCCATCGCATCGATGCTGGTGGCAAAGCCGGTCACGGCCAGCAGCCAGAAGCCGTGGCGGGCGGGTTTTTCGGTTTCGGCATCGGGCGCCTGGAACGCGGCGTACACCATGCGCAGCCCGAGGATGGTCAGCAGCGTGAACGCGATCCAATGGTCCCACTCCTTCACGTAGCCCGAGGCGGCGTAGCCCAGTGCCCAGCCGGCGATCGGGGTGAGGGCCTCGATGACGCCGAAGATGGCGCCGGTGCGCAGGGCTTCGGACCAGCGGGGTTTCTGCAGGGCGCTGCCCTTGCCGACGGCGGCGGCGAAGGCGTCGGTGGACATGGCCAGCGCGAGCAAGGCGGTGGAGGCGAAATTCATGGTGGGGACGTCGTTGTACGGCCGGGCGAGCGCAAAGGCACGCCCCCGCTGCCCGACCTTTCGTCGCGGTGGCATGCCGATGGTCTCGCCAACCGCAACGGTTGCCGGCGCCACGGCATGCAGCATGCCGAGTGTGTTGACGCAGGCGCCTTCGGACAACGCTCGAAAGACATGGCACGAAAGCCGGCTACTCCCCAAGGGAGCGCGGATTATAGAAGCCCCTGCCGGCCTGGGGCCGTGCCGGCCCTGGTGCGTGCGGGGGCTTGGCCCGCTGTCAGAATCCGCGCCACCCCGACGAGCCGGATCCCGAACGTGCCAGACCCTTCCTCCCTTTCCGCGGCCCCCCCGCCCGCGCCGCGGCAGGCGCTGCGCGCCCTGGGCCTGGCCACCGCCACGGTGCTG
>NZ_BAAJYS010000550.1:0-1822 GCF_057543315.1 Acidovorax sp. KPB24-07 | reverse complement strand
CCGGTGTGCACGTCGGCGCCCGCGGCGATGGCCGCCAGGATGTAGGCGCGCGCATGCTCCACGGCCTGCACGAGCGGCTCGCCGAGCGCCAGGTGCGCGGCGATCGCGGACGACAGCGTGCAGCCCGTTCCGTGCCCGTTGTGCGTGGCGATGCGGGCCGACTGCAGCCGGTGGTACAGGCCCTGCGGCCCGGCCAGCACGTCGATCACCCAGTCGCCCGGCAGGTGGCCGCCTTTGAGCAGCACGGCCGGCGCGCCGAGCGCCAGCAGGTCCTGCGCCGCAGCGTCCAGCGCATCGGCGCCGTCCACCGCCCGGCCCAGCAGCAAGCCCGCTTCGTCGAGGTTGGGCGTGACCAGCGTGGCGAGCGGGAACAAGGCCTCGACCAGCACGCCCACGGTTTCTTGCGCGATGAGCCGGTCGCCGCTGGTGGCGACCATCACCGGGTCCAGCACCACGTGCGGCAGGCGGTGGCGGCGGATGGCATCGGCCACCACGCGCACCACCTCGGGCGAATGCAGCATGCCGATCTTCACGGCGTCCACGCCGATGTCCTCCACCACCGCATCGATCTGCTGGCGCAGCATGTCCGGCGGCACGCCGTGGATGGCGCGCACGCCCTGCGTGTTCTGCGCGGTCAGGGCGGTGATGGCGGTCATGCCGTAGCAGCCCAGGGCGCTGAAGGTTTTCAGGTCGGCCTGGATGCCCGCTCCGCCGCCGCTGTCCGATCCGGCGATCGACAGCACGCGTGCGTAGCGGCGGGCGGCCGGCGGCGAGAGGGTCTCAGTGTTCATGGGCAAAAATTATGGCCCATGCGCCAGGTCAAACCGGCGGGCGCGGTCACTGTGCTGTAATCCCTGCACGGACGAAACAGGGGTGTCCCGCCCATGGCGCGCGACTGAGAACATACCCTGGGGCCTGGCGGCCACACCACCGCCCCGCGTGCCCCGCGACCCGATCCAGGTCATGCTGGCGTGGGGAGTTTCATCGGCGGAGCCTTCCCGTTTTGTCCCCCTGTTGGCTTGCAGACAGACGGACCCGATGCGCCCCCTTCTTCTTTCCCCTTCCTCGCCCTCTTCCCTTGCCATTCTGGGCGCCGGCCTCATGGGCCGGCTGCTGGCCGTGGAGCTGGCCCACCAGGGCCATGCGGTCACGGTCTACGACGCCGCCGGTCCCGATGCGCAAGGCGCCGCGGCGCGCATCGCCGCGGCCATGCTGGCACCGTTGGCGGAGTCCGCGGTGACCGAGCCCGGCGTGGTGCGCATGGGCCACTACGCGCTCACGCGCTGGCCCCAGTTGCTGGCCCGCCTGAACGGCCCCGTGTTCTTTCAGCAGGAGGGCACGCTGATCCTGTGGCACCGCCAGGACGCGCCCGAGGCCGCGCGGCTGCGCGGACAACTCGAACGCACCACGGCCACCCTGCCGGAACTGCCCGCCCTGCAGGTGCTCGACAGCGCCGGCGTGCAGGCGCACGAGCCGGCCGTGGGGCAGCGCTTCGCCCAGGGGCTGTATTTGCCCGGCGAGGGCCAGCTGGACAACCGGCAGCTGCTGGCCGCGCTGGAGGCCAGCTTCGCCGGCCTGGGCATCGAGGCCCACTGGCACTGCCCGCGCGCACCATCGGACTTTTCGCCCGGCATGCCCGGCCAGCCCGATTGGGTGATCGACTGCCGGGGCCTGGGCGCCCGCACGCAGTGGAGCGCGCTGCGCGGCGTGCGCGGCGAGGTCGTGCGCGTGCATGCGCCCGAGGTGACCCTGCGGCGGCCGACCCGCCTGGTGCATCCGCGCTACCCGATCTACATCGCCCCCCAAGGAAGACCACCTGTTC
>NZ_BAAJYS010000549.1:0-1826 GCF_057543315.1 Acidovorax sp. KPB24-07 | reverse complement strand
GCCGCGGCCAGCAGCTGCGCCGCGGCCTGGTCCAGCGCCTCGGCGTTGCGGGCGTTGATCACCACGTTCACGCCCTCGCGCACCAGCGCCTCGGCGCAGCCATACCCCAATCCCTTGCTGGCGCCGCACACCAACGCCCATTTACCGGCAATACCCAGGTCCATAGTCTCCTTTCACGGCCGGTCGTCCGGCCCGTTGCGAATCACACCAAGAGGCACCGCACGCGCCCTGCTCCCGGTGCGCCAGCGATCAAAGGACCATGATACGAAGCGCGACGCGCCAGCGCCGGGCAAGGGGAATGCGCGGCGCCATGCACCGGCTCCGCAGGACGTCAGCGCGCGGGCTTGCGCGCCGCCATGCGGGTGAAGACGAAGATGCCCGTGAGCACCAGCGCCGTGCCCGACGCCACCCACAGCGTGAACGGCTCGTCCAGCAGCCACACCCCCATCAGGATCGTGGACAGGGGCCCCACCATGCCGGCCTGCGCGGCCAGGCCCGCGCCCACGCGCTCGATGGACATCATCACCAGCAGAACCGGCACCGCCGTGCACAGCGTGGCGTTCAGCAACGACAGCCACAGCACCTCGGGCGCCACCACCGCCGCGCCCAGCGGCCGCAGCACCGCGAACTGCAGCAGGCAGCACACGCACGCCACCGTGGTCGCCAGGCCCACCAGGCGCAGCGAGCCGATGCGCTTGACCATCTCGCCGCTGTACACCAGATAGACCGCATAGCTCACGGCCGACAGGAACACCAGCAGCACCCCCCAGGCCACGTACGCGCCCTGCAGGCCCGCCTCGTGCCCGAACACCAGCACCACGCCGCAGTAACTGATCGCCATGCCCAGCATCTGCCCCCAGCGGATGCTGCGGCGATACAGCACCCAGCCCAGCACCACCACCAGGGTGGGGTTGAGGTACAGGATCAGCCGCTCCAGGCTGGCGCTGATGTAGGCCAGCCCGGCGAAGTCGAGAAAGCTCGCCAAGTAGTAGCCCGTGAACCCCAGCCACGCCACGCCCGCCCAGTCGCGGCGCGTGAGCGGCGCCTTGCCCCGGCTGGCCCACCACGCCATGGCCGCGAAGATCGGCAGCGCGAACAGCATGCGGTACATGATGAGCGTGACCGCGTCCACGCCGTGGCGATAGGCCAGCTTGACGATGATGGCCTTGCCGCTGAAGGCGATGGCACCGACCAGGGCCAGGGCCATGCCGGCGGCCACACCGGCATTCGGCGTGGGCAAAGGCCCCGAGGGCTGCACTGGAACGGAAGCGGACGCTTCGACGGCAGAGGCCGTGGAGCGCGCGGTATCGGGGGGTGTGGACTGCTGCATGGATTCGGCGGGTTGGGCAGCCCGGTGCGTTGGCCGGGTGCGCATTCATTCAGTGTCGCACGCAGGCGACGGCACAGCCATCGGCCCTGTGCGCGGCCCGCCCCGCGATCGGCGATACCGGCGAAATCGCAGTGCTTTGCGGCGGCATTGCGGGCGGTGCGCGATGGCTCCGCGCAGCACCAAGATCATTTGCTTAACGGTTACGTCTTGCAACCCATCCATACAGCAACGTTGGGGGAGTAAAGTCATTTTTTTCGCCATAATCCGCCCCGTTCACGCAAGCCTCAGCGTGACTGAAAAACAAAGGGGGTCAGGGTCAATGGTCGATCTTCTGAAGGCGCCGCAGGAAGCCCTGCGGTCCGTGCTCGGGCGCAAGAATGCGCCGCAATATGCCACCCGCCTGTTCCAGTTGCGGGACATTCCATCGGTGATGCGCTCGCACTTGGGGTAGGCCGGCTGGCGCGGCGTTGATGGAGCGGTGGTTCAGCAGTGCGGC